>JACDEQ010000052.1:2951-10895 GCA_013816225.1 Armatimonadota bacterium
GCCCTCGCCAACAGCACTTTCCGGAACGAAGTCCTTCTTGGTGCAACCGAGCACCACTGCGTGCTCGAGACTAGCGAGACCCTCGAACGCCTCGGAATGGCAGTGCGTTTCATCCCGGCGAAGCAGGGCGGTTGGACGGATTTCGAATCGGCTTCAAACAAGACTCTCATCGTCAGCGTAATGCACGCCAACAACGAGACGGGCGCGATCAACGACTCTGCGGCGATCGGCCGGAGGGCTCGTGCCGACGGCGCATACTACCACTGCGACTGCGTGCAGACCTTCGGCGTACTTTCCGTCAAGGTCAACGACCTGAACGCCGATCTGGTCAGCCTGTCTGCCCACAAGATTTATGGGCCGAAAGGCGTCGGCGCCTTATATGTTCGCGCGGGAACCAGAATTGAACCGATAATAACCGGCGGTGGCCAGGAGCGAGAAATGCGGGCGGGAACCGAGAATGTCGCCGGCATTGTCGGATTCGCAGAAGCCTCCAAGATCGCTTTCGATAGCACCAAGACAGCTGAGGTGCGCGATCGCTTTGTAATTCAATTGCGGAGTTCCTTCGCAGACATGAACTTGCTCCAACCGAGTTGTACAGCGCTCGACGTCGACCCACGAGCAGTTCTCCCCGGCCACGTGCATCTTAGAATTCCGGGAATCTCCGCTGAGTCGATGCTCATTAATCTCGACCGCGCAGGGATTGCGGCGAGCAGCGGCGCCGCATGCAGTAGCGGTAGCATCGAGCCATCCCATGTCTTGCTCGCGACCGGCCTCACAGAGCAAGAGGCATCGGAAGGT
This sequence comes from Armatimonadota bacterium, assembly GCA_013816225.1. GTDB lineage: Bacteria > Armatimonadota > Fimbriimonadia > Fimbriimonadales > ATM1 > JACDEQ01. Next base: position 3,750 of record JACDEQ010000052.1, read on the forward strand.
CTGCGGTTCACGTTTGGCCGAAACAACACGATCGACGAGGCCGCGGAAGCCGCGAGGATCGTCGCCAAAGCAGCGGCCGCGATTACTTCGGCCGGCGCCGCCAGGCCTCGACACCCCTAGCCGCGCCTTCGCCTCCCTTGTCGCGCAGCTCGAGCGCTGATCGGCCCCCCCAATCGGAGGGCTGCCTCGTTCCCCTAACGATCTCCAGCGGCGATTCAGCGGAAAACGCGGTCTCGCCTTCTTTCATGGGCACTCCGACAAGCACCTGCTGGGCTGCGACGACAACCATTTCGGCAGCGGGCACGCGGAGTTCTTCCGAAATGCCATACATCTCGAACTCGGGAATGTTGAACTTCGACAACCCTCGCGTGCTGATCCAGAGGCCATCGGGCAGCCGCACCAGCTTGATCGATCCTACGTCGCGGAAGTCGATTCGAACGTCCATGGGCGGCGATGCTCTCATCCGATCGGGCATCCGGTAGGTCTCGGCCAAAGGGTCTGCAACCACGGCTTCGCTCGACTCGGCAAACCGCTTTACGAATTCGAGCATAAACTGTACCGATATGTACAATCCAGGGTCATAACCTTTGAAGAGGAAGTTGGCCAGCGTGTTCGCGTCTTGGGCTCGCCTCAATGCTTCTCCGGTCAAATTCGTGGCAGCGAGACCTGTTTGATCCTGCGGGATCTGGAACTGCGGCACTTCGTTGCGCGGAAAGACATCCATCTGCAATACCGTAAGCTTATCGGCAGTCGTCAACACGTAGCTGCCGGGCCCGATGGGTTGGTTGAGGATGTCCTTGTTCGCCCCCTCGGTTAGAGGCGCGCCGAACCCCTTGATCGCGTTGTTGCTCCCGTCCGGATTGATGACCTGCAGAAGCGGCGGCAGCGTGTCCGCTGCGGAAAGAACCGAAAGATAGAAGTTCTTGTTGAGGCTAAGTTGTGCCGGAACTGCCTTCCTTCGGAACGGCCACTGCATCCCCGGCATTGTACCGAATGGCCTCCCCCGATGCGACATCGAAGAAGTGCACGCTTTGCGGCTTCACCCAAAGGCTGAGAGGCTCACCTTCGATGAGCTCCACATCGGCGTCTAGAGACGCCACCAAGTTTTGGCCCTTCAGGTTCAGCACTACCGTCTTCGTTGCTCCGAGGGGCTCGACGACGTCCACAACCGGCCGCAACTCGACTCCCGGGCCGTCAGGGCGAAATTCCTCCGGCCGAATCCCGAGCACGATTTTGCTCGACGCGGCATCGGACGGAACCGGAAACTCGGAGTCACCGAGCTTCGCCATACCACCATCCGTCTGGGTTTCGATCAAATTCATCGCGGGTGAGCCGATGAACGAGGCGACGAATGTGTTATCCGGCCGTCGGTAGAGCTCATCAGGGGTGGCAACCTGCTGGAGCAGACCGTCTTTCAGAACCGCAATCCGATCGCCCATCGTCATCGCCTCGGTTTGGTCGTGCGTCACGTAGATTGTGGTAATCCCGAGCCTACGGTGAAGCCGAATCAACTCAGCTCTGGTCTGGACCCTCAGCTTCGCATCGAGGTTACTGAGCGGCTCGTCCATAAGAAAAACTTTCGGCTCCCTGACGATCGCGCGTCCGAGTGCGACCCGTTGCCTCTGGCCGCCGCTCAGCTCACGCGGGCGTCGCTGGAGGAGGTTGTCGATTCCCAGGAGATCAGCCGCCTCTTTAACTCGCCGGTCGATTTCTTGCTTCCGCTGCTTTGCTTCGGCGCCGTGCGTGAGCTGCCACCACCATGACTTCAACAAGCGAATACGCAGTCCGAACGCCATGTTTTGGTAGACCGTCATATGCGGATAGAGCGCGTAGCTCTGGAACACCATCGCTATGTCGCGGTCCTTTGCAGGTATGTCGTCGACAACCCGGCCGCCGATCGTAACGGAGCCGGAAGTCGATTCCTCGAGACCGGCGATTATGCGAAGGGCCGTCGTCTTACCGCATCCGCTCGGCCCGACGAACACCATGAACTCGCCGTCCACGACATCGAGCGAAAAGCTGTCAAGGGCAGTAACTTTGCCGAACTGCTTGGTAACCCGATCCAGTCGCACTCCCGCCATAGAGCCGCAAGATTACCTTTGAGCGAGGACCGGACGTCTAAATGACCCGTTCTCGATGCGTGTCCACCTCCGGCCGAATAGGTTTGACGGAAACGACGCTCTCCTCGTCATGGTCGAGGAGTCTCAGCCAATCCTCTTGCGAGTCTGTCTTCGGGAAGATCTCGTTCTCGCCGTACTCGGCTTTCAGAGCGTCACGGAGGTCGTCCATGCGGATGCCATGCGAGACGCTGATTTCGGCGATCGCGCGCTTGATCGCAATGTCCTTTGCCCTGTCGACCACCGACTTGATTAACGCTCCGCTCACAAGATCCTTCCAGTATAAAGTCTCGGTCCCGCCGTTTCGGAGTTGAAGACGAAGAAACTCCGTCTCGCGGTTCTTTCTCCATAAGTGTGCCGTGATCGTGTCGACCATGCATGTGCGCAGCGCTTCCAAGTCGTTGCCTTCTGCAGCCATCGCTTCCGGATCAAAGGGCAGTCTACCGTGCAAATAAATTCCGAAAATATCGCGCGTGGCATTTTGATCAGGCCGATTTATCTTAACTTTTCGGTCGATCCGCTCGGGTCGCAAAACAGCGGGATCGATATAGTCCGGGCGGTTACTCGTAAGCATCACCACGACATTTTCGAGCGTTACTAAGCCATCTAGTTCCGCACAAAATTGCGGAACGACCGTGTTGCTGATATTCAACCATTTACCGCTTGAGCGTGTCCGTAAAACGCTATCCGCCTCGTCGAAAAATATAAATACCAGCCGCCCTTCCTTCGCTTTGTCGCGTGCTATCTGGAAAATTTCGCGCACCATGCGCTCGGTCTCACCCAGCCACATATTGAGGATTTTCGGGCCGCTCACCGACATGAAGTACTCGCGAACCTCCTTTCCCAACCGTTTGCTGTATTCTTTAGCAAGGTTGTGAGCGGTGGCCTTTCCTATTAGTGTCTTTCCGCAACCCGGAGGGCCGTAGAGAAGTATTCCTTTGATCGGTTTCTTGCCGAACTTCTCGTAAATTTTAGGATAAATCAGCGGTTGCTCGATCGTATCCCGGATGAGTTCGATCGCTTTTTCCTGGCCTCCAATTTGGTCCCAGTGAATTTCGGGAACATCTTCGTAGAAATATTCCTGCGTTTCCTTCTGAGGATAATGCTCCAGGGCGACCTTGAAGTTCGGCTCGATCCGCACTTCATCGCCGACCTTGATCGTCGCCTCGGCAATCGCGGCACCGCGGTGGATGATTCTACCTACAGCCCCCTGCGAGTCTTGGCTCACCCGGAGCCTATCGTCACCCAGCAATTCGGATACCTTCATCACCTGGCCGCCAGGATGGGCCGGCATCACACCGACGATTGCATACGAATCGTTCACCTTTACGCGCGCGCCCGTAATCAACTCGGCGCTATCCAGCTTGGGGTCGATCGAAACTACGAATTCGCTGTCGCCGACAGCTATTAGCGCGATGCCTACTTCCATCGGGTTCAAATAAACTCCCGTGCGATTCGCCGGTGAGGTGAGCTTTTCGTAAGCCTGCTCGTATTCGGCGATCGCCTGCTTGGCGCGCTCGGCTTCGCGACTGTCGTTCACCAATGACTGCTCTAACGCCGCCAAGTAGTTCCGAAGGCGCTGGTTGTCCTCAGGAACCATTTCGATCAGCTCTTTAAGTAGCTTGATCGAGCGAGATTGATCTGGAGATTCCATCTATATGATTGGACGGATACCAAGCTCAATGCATTGCATCGAGATTCTACTTGCCTATGGAGGATATCCCTTCTTGGCCAGGCACCGCCTGCTCGCCGACTCGATCATCTCATCCGGCGAACCGGATGTATCCGGCACGCCGCAACAAGCGGTCACGTGGCCATCCACTCCACCCACAGTGGCCAAGGAGATCGCCCGTGCCTAGCGAGGATGCCAACTCGTCCGCCCTACCCGTCCCCGCCGTAGCGGCAAATGAGGCTGTCCTGAGGATCGGCAGTGCAAGCCATCGCCTGGACAACCTCCAGCAAAGGCGGTCCCTGCAATGTGCCCGTATCGGCGGTTGACCTCGCCGAACTTGTCCAGGTCGATAAAAATGACGCAGGCCTTAGCGCGCTGGGAAAGCCGCGCCACGACCCATCTCGGAGCGAATCGGTCCACGGCAATCCGGTCAAGGGATGAAGACTCTTGTGCACCTCGGCCATAACCGTCAGCGCGGACGCGATCCCAAGGAACTCATGGCTACGGGTTATCGGCACCCACTCGAGCCCTTTATCCACCATCAACCGAGCCAGTTCGCGAAGAGGGGAGATCATGGGCCACCGATACATGGAAAGTGATGTGCTCATCGGCCTGGTCACCGGGAGATGGGCCGACACGAGATCGAGTCGTCAGAGTCCCAACGAATCGACCGTCGGAAACAACACCGATTGCCTCCTGATTCGCAACACTCATTGCCATCGAAGCTTCCTGGACTGTTTGCCCGACGGAGAGGAGATACGTGCCGTTTTCAGGATCAGGTCGGCGGCCGCTCTCAACGCTCAAACTTGGTTGAGGCAGCAAGTTACCGCCCTAATGGACCGCGCGAGATGCGCATGCAACGCGCTGTCTTCGCCAGCGAGCCGCCCAGAGACCTCGCGCCGCAACCGGTACACATCGCCGGGCTTCATGCCGAAAAATGTCGCAATAGACTCTTCACACAGGTCAGTCCATTCGCTGAGGATATAGACGGAAACGGCTATCAGGCGGGCGGCGTCCTTCCCAGCTGTCCGAGTAACCGAGTCGACAACCATTTCTCGAAGGTCGAAGTGAGCGCTGTCAGCCAGGTACGGGTGCAAGATGCCGGCGACACGAAGTGGGTGTACGGAATTGAAATCCTGCCATTCCGGAACAACGGCCTTGATCCGCAAAAGAGCGCCCAACAGCGAGTGGCCGTCTCCCCCAACCAAGTTCGCCACGAGTTGCTGCGACGTATCACCAATGGGCAACCTCTCGTTTTTGCACATCTGCTGCACGATCGCCCGCCGTTCCGAAGGCGTTGGAGGGGCGATCGCCGCCGAATGCCACAGGCTCGATAGCGGAAGCGAGCGAAGCGAGCGACGGTGAATATCCAAGCCACAGAGTGTGGGTTTCTTGGTCCTGATCCGACGCTCTAGTTCGAGCTGGAGCATTTGACGCGATCTGGGTCTCGAAAGCGCTGAATCGACGTCATCGAGAATCAAGAATCTGGCCTTGGCCCGATCGGCTGCCGATCCCGTACTCAGCCAATGCTCTGCCGAATCGAACTGGACATCAGCATAAAACCTCGCAGCCGTCATATCGCGTGCCGCCCGAAGAAGGTGGCTCTTTCCCCAACCGGACGCCCCCTGGATCGCCACAAAGCGACGCCTCCCCTCGGTAAATCCTGCCAATGACCTGACCGCCGCCAAGTTACTTGGCAACGCTGCGAAGGCATCGATCTTGTCTGTCGCGGCGTGCGCCACTCGGGCTCCGGTGAAAGCCATCGATCCTCCGTTCACACAACCGACCTGTCCATTTGCGACCATCCGCAAGCCTCCCTACAACTATTGATCCACCGGCCCAGAAGCGCACTTCCTTACCGCAGTTCCGGCGTCTCGTTATTATGGGATCGACTGCAGTGGTAATCAAGCGCCAATGGGGATTGATTTTCGACAGAATACGCGGGCGGAACGCTCAGTTCCGGTTATTTTCATTTGTTTTCGACAATCGATTAACCGCTTCAATTCGTGTGTCCACACCCGTTGGAAAGCGCCACGCACACAGACTCGCCTTCTCCCAAACTAGTCTGCGTAGGGCCCAAGAGCCGCCACTTTTCGCGTCTCTTCCGTACAAGGTTCATCGCACCCGCCACACGGCGGACCGAGATGGGACGATTCGTGAGATTAAGTTTTTATTATCGGCTCTCGCTGCCCTGTGGTTATCCACCACAGTGGCCTGTAGGCGTCCTAATGTCCCAAAAAGAGAATAACTAATGGGGAATCTCTGGGGACGAGTTGGCGTACACCCCGCTTGTGGACTGCTGTGGCGCAATGTCCTAGCAATACTTGCCCCTTACCCACACCGGCTTTTGAAGTGTCGTCGAAGTCGCTTTCCACATCGTGCCTCCGCTTAACAATAACAATAAGCTTTAGAATTGAGTGTGATTGGAGAAGAGAACTCCTGTGAATCGACGGGCCGGTCCTGCGCCGGCCGGCTCTGGGTGCGGGACTTTCGGAACTACGCCGAGGCATCCATCGATTTGGTACCCGGACACAACATCCTCGTCGGCGCAAACGGCCAAGGCAAGTCGAACATGCTCGAAGCCATCTATGCTCTCGCCACGACTCGCTCATTTCGAGGCGCCAAGAACGCCGATGTTATCCTTCATCATGCCAGCGAAGCGGAAATCGGGATCACCGCAGGCGAGCAGGATACGGAACTTAAGCTGACCTACGTGCGCGGGGGCCGCAGATGGGCGGCGGTCTTCGGGCAAAAGCTTCCCACGGTACATGACCTCATCGGGCGCATGCCCGCTGTGGTGTTCTCATCATCCGATCTCGAGATCGTTTCAGGGGAGCCAGCAGAGCGCAGGAGGTTTCTGGACGGCGAGATCAGCCTCGTCAGTCCGGCTTACCTGAAGGCATTCTCTGGATATAAGCGAGCTCTGGAGCAGCGCAATGCCTCCTTGAGAAAGATTCGCGAGGGCGAACTATTGACTGATGCCCTCGATCCTTGGGACATCCAACTCGCGGCGTGGGGCGCCGTGTTGCGTGCGTCGAGAATCGATTACTTGGTGGACATCGCGGCTCTGGCTGCCGAGAAGCATCGCGAACTCACGGATTCGATCGAAGAACTGATCCTCACGTACACGCCCGCGGACGAAGCGTCCACCGAGGAGGGCAATTTGAATAAACTCGTGAAAAGTAGGCACCAAGATATAGGCGCCGGGTTCACAACGGTCGGCCCGCACCGCGACGATTTTTACATAGGCATCGATGGCACTTCGTCCAGAGCTTTCGGAAGCCGAGGGCAACAGCGTACGGCCATGCTCGCCATTAAGCTCGCAGTGGTGATCTACTGGAGGAACAAGATGCGAAT
>JACDEQ010000265.1 GCA_013816225.1 Armatimonadota bacterium
CCGCTGCAGGGCCGCGCGGGGCAGGGGATTCCGCTTCTGACCAAGCCCTACCGGCGCGCGGAGCTGGCGCGGATGCTGCGCCGCTGTCTTGATATTGCGGTCGATCCGGCCGGCGATCCGATACCGACGCCATACTCCGTGCAGCCGGACGTCGAGCGTTTCCTTCGCAAGAATCCGCCGAAAGAGGAATGATTTTTCATTCGCGTTGCCTTTATCGGGCGTCGATGCCGTTAAAACAAAAAGCGCTCCGTTGGAAGCGCCTTTTGGATTATGGCGCGCTAAACATCGACAGTTGAGTGCACTGTCACCGCAACCGCAGGAGAATTTTGGAGATCGTATCGGTGGCACAATCGTGTCGGCTACTGCCGGTGGCCTCGCGTCCGTCGCGGGGGGTGGAAAATTCGCAAACGGTGCTATTACAGGGGCGTTTGGGTATCTGTTCAATGCGGCTGCGGGAGCGTCTAGGTGGTGGCTAGAACGGATGCAGATGGGCAGTGATGCGCACCGCACTTTTCAAAGTTGGCTCCTTGACCAGCAGCAATCTGGCTACTTTGTAGAGAGTTCATCTGATCTTCGGATGAACACATTTGCAGGGCGTGTAGATGTTGGAAACAATAATTTCGAAAGAAATTTGGGAGATCAAGCCAAATAGCATTTACGGTCAAATCACGGCGCCGCTTGAGGCTGCATCGTGCGCTTCGACAAGCAAGGGCCCACTAGCATACCAAGTCGGCGGGTTTGGCTTGCCCATGCCAAGCGGACCACTGGTTGGAATCGTGGGCAGTTATACCTTATCAGAATGCGGGAGATGGGGCTATTCTTTGGAGCGAATCTATCAATACAGGAAGCTACAGCTACAGCTTCAGTAGCCAGCCGGGTGCAAATGGTATTTTTGTGCCACCGTCGGTTTGGACTATCCTTTTGCGGTGAGATGTTATGATGGAAGATTACCCCCTTCTGAACGTGGTGGCAAACTGGCCAGGCCGTGTTTCGACGCAGCTTGTCTTTGAGGAGCGCGGCTTCTTGGTCCACAGGGCATGGCAGAATCGAATGATTGAGTTCTGCGGTGAACACCAGGCGGACTTGCTCAATCGATATTGGGATGAAGTCGCGTTGGAGACAATGCGGTGCGCAGGAAAGGTAATTTCGGACGAGCGGATATTCGGTATTGAACCAAGATACCGGTCTGCATTTTTGGACGAACTCTCTGCGGCCAGGAATGTTGTCGAGCCTCAATTTCGCTATCCCCTCCTTATCAGATGCTTGTTTGAGCATTTCAAGAAAACTGGGCTTGATGCAGAGTTCAGAATGAGCGAAGCAGCCTTCATAAAGAAGCAGAAGAAGCACGAGAGCGAGCGTTTAGGAATTCAGACGGCAGGTTGGACAGGAAAGAAACGGGACGTCATTCCCTTTATTGATGCGTTTTGTTCGACGCAAGCATTTGAACACCGTCGTAATCGCTGGAACAAGAATCTAAATTGCGGCCTTGTCTTCGAAGTCAGCACTGATCTCGGGGGGAGTCCTTATTGTACCCAAATGCCATTGATATTTCGGAAATTCCACGCGGGCGATCCTAAATTTGCGGTTGAGTTGAAAGGGAATGACCCGTTTGATCGGCTTGTCTACGGAAGTCGATTATACGGGGGAGGAGGGGATGCCAGCGATTTTGTTTTGGGAGTTCGGGCTAACATCGAGCTGTTCGATGTAATCGCCGCATCCTTTGGAAATTCTCAGCAAACTTAGAATCTCAAGTCGCGGTGACAGTGCTGGACTGACAATGGGCTTAACTCTTAGTGCCTACTGCCCGCGAAGGCATGGTTGGGACCACGCGGATTGGCGACGTCTGATCCGTCGCCCTTTTGTGTGAATCATCGGCAGACGGGCGATTCACGTTTGTTGTCGGACGACAGGCGTGTCGCACACGATCATCGATACTTACGGCCGTCTCAAGAATGCACGCTCGAAGAATCATGTGCATTACCTGCGCGAAGATTGCACTTCCCGATATTCACCCGCAGAGAATGTGTACAAGAGGAGGTTGAAAATGTTTGGCGCGCTATAGCGACTCGCAGGAGTGGTTGCGTTGCGTCAATGCCAACGGCATGTACCGGATCGCCGCCGCCGACCGGGCCGTGGTTGGCGCCGCGATCAGGACCGAAGACAACGAGGCTGGAGACTGATCGGCAGCGGCCTACAGATCGTGCAGCTCAAATACGTGTCCGCCTCCGAAATCCGGCGCGTGCTGGAAACGATCGCGCCGCGCGGCGGCATCGTCCGCACCGACGACTGTCACCGCAAATTGCGAAGTTGGTATTTGACCCTTCGTCGTCGCTGGGTCTGGGATGATGGGTATCTCTTCCGCTCCACCCATCCTACGGACTCAACACGCACGAGCCGCCGACGCGGCCAAAACAAAAGGCGCTCCCTTCGGAGCGCCTTTCGCATTCGTGAACCGTGATGTCGGCGGCGCGAACGCCGCGGTAAATCACAGCGAATAGTACATGTCGAATTCGACCGGATGCGGGGTCATCTCGAAGCGCTCGACTTCGGTCATCTTCAACTCGATGTAGCTGTCGATGAAGTCGTCGTCGAACACGCCGCCGTTCTTGAGGAAGGCGCGGTTCTTGTCGAGACTCTCCAACGCCTCGCGCAAGCTGCCGCACACCGTCGGGATCTGCTTCAGTTCTTCCTTCGGCAGGTCGTAGAGATCCTTGTCCATCGCCGGGCCCGGATCGATCTTGTTCTTGATGCCGTCGAGGCCGGCCATCAGCATCGCGGCAAAGGCGAGATACGGATTGGCCATCGGGTCGGGGAAACGCACCTCGACGCGCTTGGCCTTCGGGTTGGCGGTGTAGGGGATGCGGCAGGAAGCCGAACGGTTGCGCGCGGAATAGGCGAGCAGCACGGGGGCTTCATAGCCCGGGACCAGACGCTTGTAGGAGTTGGTCGACGGATTGGTGAAAGCGTTGAGCGCCTTGGCGTGCTTGATGATGCCGCCGATGTAATGGAGGCAGGTTTCCGAGAGGTCGGCATATTTGTTGCCGGCGAACACCGGCTTACCACCCTTCCAGATCGACTGATGGCAGTGCATGCCCGAGCCGTTGTCGCCGTAGATCGGCTTCGGCATGAACGTCGCCGTCTTGCCGTAGATGTGCGCGACCTGGTGGATGCAATATTTGTAGATCTGCATCTGGTCGGCCATCAGCGTCAGCGTGTCGAACTTCATGCCGAGCTCGTGCTGGGCGGAAGCGACTTCATGGTGATGCTTCTCGACCTTGACGCCCATCTTGGCCATGGCGCCGAGCATTTCGGAGCGCATGTCCTGCACCGAGTCCTGCGGCGGGACCGGGAAGTAGCCCGCCTTGGTGCGGATGCGGTGGCCGAGATTGCCGCCCTCATACTCGGTATCCGAATTGATCGGCAGTTCCGAGGAGTCGAGCTTGAAGCCGGTGTTGTAGGGCGTGGTCTGGTAGCGGACGTCGTCGAATACGAAGAACTCGGCTTCCGGTCCGAAGAACACGGTGTCGCCAACGCCCATCGACTTGACCATCGCTTCGGCCTTCTTGGCCATGCCGCGCGGGTCGCGGTTATAGGGCTCGCCGGTGGTCGGCTCGAGCACGTCGCAGGTGATGACC
>JACDEQ010000266.1 GCA_013816225.1 Armatimonadota bacterium
GGACAAGGCCTATGTCGCAGCGATGAAGTCTGACCTGCGCAACATGGCGACCTACGAAGAGCAGTATGCCGCCGACAACGGTGGCGCCTACTTCGGTGGAACCGCGACGACCGCGGCGCCGCTTCAGGGTTTCAGCCCGTCGCAGAACGTGACGGTTGTTGTGACCAACGTTGCCGGCCCGCCGCCTTCATGGAGCGCGACCGCCACGCATTCGCAGTCGGCGAAGACGTGCAGCATGACCAACGGCGTGATCACCTGCGTCTAAAGGCTGATCTAGTCTAGGAAAAACGGGGGCGGCGTAAAGCCGTCCCCGTTTTTTTTGCAACGCGCGTATGATCTGAGTTACTGAGCCTGGTTGGAGTTGCCACCGCACGGGTGAGTGGCAGAATGCTTGCCTTATCCATGCTATGCTCAATTGGATATTCCATCTCGTCACCTCCCTGAACTATTGGGGAGTTGCAATTCTGATGGCGATCGAAAACGTCGTTCTCCCAATTCCGTCAGAGTTGATCATGCCGCTGGCCGGATTCGAAACGGTTAGCGGACGTCTGTCTCTCCTCGGCGTGATCACCGCCGGGACGATTGGCTCCGTGATCGGCGCCCTTCCACTCTACTGCGCGGGGTACGCGCTCGGCGAGGATCGCCTCGAGAAGTGGGTCGAGCGGTATGGCAAGTGGGCGCTCTTGCGCGGAAGAGATATCGAGCGGGCGACGGACCGATTCTCCGGAAATAGTTTTCTCGAGGTGGCCATCGGCCAGCTGTTGCCGGGCATCCGGGGGGTCATTTCCATACCCGCCGGCGTAGCGAGGATGAACATCGGGCTCTTTCTTCTCGCGAACTTCATCGGCACCGTTGTGTGGTGCACCGTCCTCGCCGTTGCAGGTCGCCTGTTTGGCGCCAATTTCACAAAGATCCACAAATTCCTCGGCCCCGTGGGCTGGGGAATCCTCGCGCTCCTGATATTGGCGCTGGCGTTCTGGCTGATTAGGCGCAAGAGAAAGCGGTCCGCGCCGGCACGCGCTCAGTGAGCGCTTCAAATTGCTCGAAGCTTTCAAACCGACGGCGGATTGGCGCACTTGCAGAGTTCGACTGCTTGTTCCATGGTTGACTCAACCGGAGATATCGAATGCGCCCATCCGCCTACGGCGTCGCCGCACTGATCATCGCGTCTGCCGTTGACGCTCAGCAGACAGCGACTCCAGCCCCCGCCCCCGCCTTCACCTTCGAAGAGGTGATGATCCCAATGCGTGACGGCGTGCATCTGCAGACTACGATACTGACTCCTGTGGATCAGAAAGTTGCGCTGCCGATTCTCTTCCGACGGACTCCGTATGGCGTCCCCGACGCGCCGTTATCCCGGGTGCCAACGAGCTGGAAGGAGCTCGCGCGGGACGGCTATATCTTCGTGATCCAGAACCTGCGCGGTCGCTTCAAGTCAGAGGGAGTGTTCAAGCTCAGCTCGCAGGTGAACCTCGCTGATCCGGCCTCGACGAACGAGACGACCGACGCGTACGATAGCATCGACTGGCTAGTCAAACACGTCCGCAACAATAATGGCAAGGTCGGCATGTACGGAGTGTCGTACGATGGGCTCACGACTGCGCTGGCGCTGCTCAAGCCGCACCCGGCACTCAAGGCAATGAGCGAACAGGCGGCCCCCGTCGATCAGTGGATGAACGACGACATGCACCGCTACGGCGCTCTGCGCGAGAGCTACGGAGTGGAATACTCGGTACTGGAGCAGGCCGACAAGAACAAGAACACGAATTTCGAGTTCGACAAATACGATACGTATTCCTGGTATCTCGGACTGGGGCCGCTCTCGAACGTCAATGCCAATTATCTCCATGGATCCATTCCCTTCTGGAACGATCTCGTCGCACATCCTGATTACGACTCGTTCTGGCGGAAGGAGGGGTGGATCAATCAGCTCCACGCGTCTACGGTCCCCAACCTCAACGTCGCCGGTTTCTGGGATCAGGAGGATCCGTGGGGTCCGTGGCAGATCTTTCGGCATGCGGCCGAGCACGATCCGGATAACACGAACTTCATGGTGGCTGGTCCGTGGTACCACGGCGAGTGGCAGTCTCCGAAGGGCGATAGTATCGGCCTCATTCCTTTGGGCGGCCATGAGACCGCGCGCGAATTCCGCGAGATGATCGAAGCTCCATTCTTCCGTTATTACCTGCATGGTCAGGGTTCGAAGCCGACCTGGCGAGCGACAACCTTCCAGTCCGGGGCCAACCGTTGGCGGACTTACCCGTCGTGGCCACCTGGAGAATCGAAACCGACGAACCTCTATCTTCACGCCGACGGTACTCTGTCATTCAACGCGCCGACCCCGGCGAAATCGGCGAGGGAGTATCGCGAATACTTCTCCGATCCCGCCAACCCGGTGCCTTACCGTCAACGCCCGATCTCGCCGACTTATCCGGGAGGAGACTGGCGCACATGGGAGGTAGCCGACCAGCGATTCGTCGACAATCGACCCGACGTCTTGAGCTTCGTGAGCGTCGCCCTCGATCATGATCTTACGATCACCGGTGAAGTGGCGGCCGACATCTTCGCGTCCACTTCCGGCACCGATGCCGACTTCGTCGTCAAACTCATCGACGTGTATCCGGAGAGCGCCCAGCCCAACGCCTGGGACGCGGATGCGGGTCCAGCGGCGGGCGTCTACGCGCGATCTTTGAATGGCTACGAGCTTCCGATCGCGATGGAGATTCGTCGCGGCCGGTACAACTCGAGTTATGAGCATCCGCATCCACTTCCGGCGAACACGCCCGTGGAATGGAAGATCCCGTTGCGAGATCACGATCACGTTTTCCTGAAGGGCCATCGATTGATGGTCCAGGTGCAGTCGACGTGGTTTCCGGTCATCGACCGGAATCCGCAGCGCTTTGTGCCAAGCATCTACCAGGCAACGGCCGCAGATTACGTGGGGGCTACCCAGCGGGTCTATAGCTCTCCGTCGCGTCCATCGCATCTCGTGCTGCCGGTCGTTCCCTGAGAATTTCGGGAACACTCGAAAGACTCTTGGGACCCCGCTCGAGGACGCATCCTCGAGCGGGGCAAGAAATTAGTCCGCATGCTAACGACGATTTTGTCGGCTGCCTAGACTTTGCCGGCGCGGGGAAGAGAAAGAGTGAAGCGCGACCCTTTTCCTTCGCTGCTCTCGACGGTGAGATCGCCCTTCATTGCTCGGGCCAGGTCGCGGCTTATCGCCAGTCCCAGGCCAACACCGGCCTCTCGATCGGCCAGGCCCTCCTTCAACTGAACGAACGGCGCGAAAATGCTTTCCTGTTTGTCGGCAGCGATACCGATCCCCGTATCACCGATCGTTAGTCTGACAATGTCAGACGTGATGGAGCAATCGGCGCTGATGTGACCGCCCTCCGGCGTGAACTTGATGGCGTTGGAGAGGAGGTTTACCAGAATCTGCGTCACCCGCTCGGGATCCGCCGTCGCGACGATGCTCGCGTCTCCGGATACTCCGTCGAACAAGATGCCTTTCTGTCCGAACAAAGGCTCGATCAAGTCGATTGTATGTCGCATCGCATCGCAGGCCTTTACATCCTTGGCTGCGTACGACACGCGGCCACTTTCGACTCGAACGAAGTTGAGAATTTCGGTA
>JACDEQ010000267.1 GCA_013816225.1 Armatimonadota bacterium
CCCCAAAAGATGCGCGCCTGGGTCATCATCGGTTCCATGGTCGAACTCGAAGCCAGGCAAGCTCCCGAACGGCCCCGGATTGCCGGAGTGATCTACAACAGACTCGGCAAGGGCATGCCCCTTCAGATCGATGCAACGGTTGCGTATGGACTCAAAAATAAGCGCAGGTTGCTGAACAGCGATTACCAGATCGACCACCCTTACAACACGTACAAGATCAAGACTCTGCCACCCGGACCGATCTGCTCGCCCGGAGCGTCGGCAATCAAGGCCGCTGCTCGTCCCGAGAAACACGGCTTCCTTTACTATGTAGCCATGCCCGACGGCTCTCATCGCTTCGCCAAGTCATATGCCGAGCACCTGGCCAACGTGGAGATCAGCCGCAGGGCCTTCGCCGTCTCGCGTAAAAGCTGATGCTCGGCAAACATCCTCGATTCGAAAAGGAGAAGGCTCCGGCGATTCTCCGCCGCTTCTGCCCGGACTATCATGTTAGGACGATTTCCGACATCGATCCCGTGGACCTCGTTGCCGGCGGAATCCGCGGTGTGCTGCTCGACCTCGACAATACGCTTCTGCCCTGGAAGGGCAGCGAACTACCCGAGGAAACCGTTGCCTGGATCGAAGCGTGTCGCGCGGCCGGCCTCATGATGTGCCTGGTGAGTAACACGCGCAACGTCCCGCGCCTGTGCACGATCGGCGAGCGCCTTCTCGTGGAAGTGGTGATGCCCGGAAGAATGAAGCCTGCGCGGGAAGGATTTCAACGGGCGCTCGCGCATTTGAACCTGGCTCCGTCTGAAGTCGTCATGGTTGGCGACCAGATGTTCACGGACATTTGGGGCGGGAACCGCATGGGGCTTTGCACAATTTGGGTCGACCGGATACACCACCGCGAGTTCTTCGGCACGAAGATCAGCCGCTTCTTCGAGCGCTTGATCATGGGAATCCTCCGCAGATCGGAAAGGAAGCAGGCCCGGTGATGGCCCTCCTCGCTGCGATGCGTCCACGTCAGTGGACCAAGAACCTCCTCGTCTTCGCAGGGCTAACCTTCGCCGGCAGGTTCGCCGAACCCGACGCGATATGGCTTATCGCCACCCTGTTCGCCGCCTTCTGTTTCGTATCGAGCGCGGGTTATCTGTTGAACGACATTGTCGATCGCCCGGGAGACGTCAGCCACCCCGAAAAGCGATTGCGGCCAATAGCTTCCGGGAAGGTCTCCACACAGACAGCTGCTGCTGCCTCGGCTGTTCTTCTCGTGGCCGGCTTCGCCATTCCCCTGCTGATGGGCATTCCCTACGGTGCCCAACTGCTAACCGTCTACGCAGCGAATCAGGTCTTCTACATGACCGTAGCTCGACGCGTCGCCATCTTGGACGTCTTCGTGATCTCTATCGGGTTTCTGGTGAGAGCCGTCGCCGGCGCCGCCGCGTTGAGAGTGTCCATCAGCCCATGGCTCCTCGTTTGCACGTTCCTACTGGCGCTTTTCCTCGGATTCGCAAAACGGAAGCACGAATACGACCTCGGCGCGAACGCGCGCGCTTCGCTGTCGGGATACACGGCGCAGCTGCTCGACCAGTTCATCATGATCTCCGCCGCAGCTGCGGCTCTCTCCTACAGCGTCTATGCAATCGAATCGCATACTGCAACAGCCCACCCGATGCTCGTCCTCACGATTCCATTTCCCATCTTCGGCATCTTCCGCTACCTCCAGTTGGTGTATAAGGATAACGGAGGCGGTAACCCCGACCAGGCGCTGGTCAAAGACCCGTGGATGTACGGAACAATTCTGCTGTGGGCCGTTCTAAGCTTATGCGCCGTTTCGACGGAAGGATGGGTAACGCCGTAAGTTTTCAAGCCACCATAAAGAGGATCAGTGAGCGCCGTAGCGCGCGCCAGTTCGTCAAGTTTGTGATCGTTGGCCTTAGCAGCACTATCATCGACTTCGGGCTTCACTGGGTGTTGTTTGTGGTCATCGACGGAAGTCTCAACGACGCAATCCGAAACTCCGTTTACAGTGTCGTGCCGGTGCTGCGAGCGGCAAAGATCGACCCGGCCTTCGTCGTCATCAAGGGGATCACGTTCATAACCGCGACACTCAACGGCTTCCATTGGAACCGCCATTGGTCGTTCAAAGCAGCTGACAAAGACCTCGCACACCGGCAACTCGTCCGCTTTTACACCGTGTACGCGATCGGGCTCTTGATCAACACGACTGTCGCCGGCTTGCTAGATGCGCGAGGCGCGGTTTACCTTCTCGCCCTCGCCATCGCCACACTGGTCACGACGGCTTGGACTTTCCCGATGACCAAGTTCTGGACATTCCGGCACCGAAAATGAGCCTCCTGTCGCTTGCCGTTCTGGGAGACCCTGTCAACCACACCCTTTCGCCTAGCATGCAAAACGCCGCCCTTCACGCTTTGGGGATCGAGGGCGAATACGTCGCGGTGCGCGCTTCGGCGAACGAGTTCGAGGAATGCGTGGCCCGCCTTCGGGACCGCGGGTTCGTCGGGGCGAACGTGACGATCCCGCATAAGGAACGGGCGGCCGGCATCGGCGAGGCGGACGACGAAATTGTGCCCGCGACGGGCGCGGCCAACACGCTGAAGTTCCTCTCCCCGGTCCTTTGCCGGAACACCGACGTTCCCGGCTTCCTGCGGCCCCTACAAAGCCTCACTCCAGGCGCGGCGTTCGTTCTCGGTGCAGGGGGTGCGGCGGCGGCGGCGGTTTACGCTCTCCTCTTCGCGGGTTGGCAAGTCCGTGTTTGGAATCGAACTCCGGACAAGGCGGTCCATCTAGCAGAAAAATTTGGATGTGCCCACACGCGGGACCCGGATCCCGCCTGTTGCAGCCTCGTCGTCAACGCAACGCCTCTCGGCCTGCACTCAGGAGAAATGCCCGAACTTGATTGGGAGTCTGCACCCGGCGAAAGCATGTTTTACGACCTCGCGTATCGGGACGGTCCCACGGACTTTCTGGAGCGGGCCCGTTCGCTCGGACATCGAACGATCGACGGCAGGGAGATGCTCGTCGAGCAAGGCGCTCTCTCGTTAGAGTGGTGGACGGGGCAAACCGCCCCCAGGCAGGTCATGCGCGAGGCGATCGGGCTGGCGTGATCTGGTTTCGGCCCACCAGAGCGGACGATCCCCGCTTGGCAGACGTGGCGGCGGCGCTCTTGGGCGGCGAGATCGCCATAGTCCCGACCGAAACGGTTTACGGCCTCGCGTGCGTAGCCGACGATCCAAAAGCAATCGCGAAAGTATTCAAGGCGAAGGGTCGCGCGCCCGACAAACCGCTCATCGTTGCCGCCGCCGACATCGATCAATCCCGTGCCCTTTGTTCCGGCTGGCCGAAAATGGCCCAGGTGTTGGCGCGTGCGTTCTGGCCCGGGCCGCTGACCCTCGTGCTACCAAAAGCCCCCGCGGTTCCCGACCTTGTGACGGCCGGGGGAGGCACGGTAGCGGTTCGGGTTCCCGATCATCCCGTGCTTCTCCGCCTCATCGACATGGTCGGCAAACCGCTCATCGCCACGAGCGCAAACAAAAGCAATCAGCTGTCGCCGCTCAGCGCCCAGGAAGCCGTGGGACAGGTCGGACTTGCCTGTGCTTACGTCGTGGACTGCGGCCCCACG
>JACDEQ010000268.1 GCA_013816225.1 Armatimonadota bacterium
TCACGCCGAATTCCACTTGAAGATCGTAAACGGGGGTTCCGTCGGCGGTGTTTTGCTTTTGCTGGATGGTCACCTGGGCGGCCTTCGCGCCTTCATTCCAGGTCCACGAGGTTTCGATGACGGGATGTCCCGGCTTGAAAACCCACTGGTCGAAGAACGGCTTGACGTCGATTCTCGTGGCGGCAGTGATCGCTTCGGCAAGCTGCAGGCTAGTTACGGGACGGTGCCGGTATGTTCGGAGATAGTGGTTCAGCCCCTTGAGAAACGCTTTGTCACCCAGGTAGCGGCGCAGAGTGTGCAGGACCGCCGAGCCCTTGGGGTAGCTGTGCGCGTCGAACATCGCCTCGGGGTCGGAAAAGAAATTCGTGGAGAGCGGCCGCTTATACCTGCGGGATTCTTGGAAGTACCCTTGCATGTGGCCCTCGATCTCTTGGTCGTAGGCGTGGCGGCCGCGGCTGTGGCCGGTGTAGAGCGCGCCGAAGAAAGTGGCGAAGCCCTCGTTCAGCCAGAGTTCGCCCCAATTGGCGCACGTCACGAGGTCGCCGAACCATTGGTGTGCGAGTTCGTGGGCGTTGAGCCCCGCCATCGTGCGGAAGCCCTCGCGAGCCTCGGTTAGTGCGTCCTGCCCAAGTGTCGCGGAACTAACGTTCTCCATTCCGCCACCGAAATCGTACATCGCGTTCTGCGCGTACTTGCTCCACGGATACTTTACGCCGAGAATCCCGGAGAAGTAGGAGAGCATGTCCTTGGTGTCGCCGAAAGAATCGTCGATTAGGTGGGCCCTTCCCTTGGGGACGGTGTATAGCAGTTCCACCCCCCGCCACTTGTCTTCGCGAATTACAAGCGGGCCCGCGACAAGGCTTAGCAGATAAGTTGCGTGCGACTGGACCATCCGCCAGGTGAACGTGCGCCGGCCTCCTACTTCTCTATTCGAAACCAGCTTGCCGTTGCCCACGACGCTCCAACTCGCCGGCACCGTTGTGATCGTTTCGCTCGTTGTGAAATCGTTCGGATAGTCCCAAGTCGGCGCCCAATCGCGGTTCGTTTCTGTTTCCCCCTGCGTCCAGAAGCCCGCGCGATCCGGTTGCCCCGTTCGCGGCTCGATCCAGTGAAACCCGCCCTTCCCTTTCGTCGAGACGAAACGAACCTCTACCTCCGTCGTTTGCTCCTTCTTCATTGCCGCAGTCGTGATGAGCAGGCGCTCTCCGTCACGCTTGTAAGGGGCAGGGCGGCGGTCGATTAGGACACCTGAGACCTCGAGCGGTTTGCCTGCATGAAGGATCAGTTGTCTTCCTCCGCTCGTCAGCGGACGGATTCTGTTCATCGAGGTTCCCTTGATGGTTCGCGCTGGATAGTCGACGTCCAGGGTAACCCTAAGGTGAAGCAGGTCGAATTGCCGCCCGGGGGGGTGCTGAACTTTCGCTGCGGGCGCCGAAAACGGTGACTGCGCTTGTAAGCTGCCGATCAATAACAGCGAGAGAGTCGCTAAATGGACGATCTTCATGGGATTCCGGCAAAGTTACCTCTTTCGCTGCCTCCCGCGACCGGAGGTTAAATCCTGAGCGCGAAGCAAATAGCCTGAAGGGGAGTAGATTCCTAGTACAGCCTGATTTCATGGGCGAAATTGGAAAAAGGAGAAATCACATGCGAACCTTTGTAATCGTCGGCATTTCGGCGTTTGCGGCTTCGGCTCTCGCGGGAGACGTTATCGGCTACTCGATCAACACGAACGCGAATGACCATCTTTGGGAAATCAATCTCAATACGGGTGTGGCGACCGACTTAGGCAAGGTCGCGTTCAGTGACGGGGAAGGCTTGACATTCGACGATTCCGGAAACCTCTATACAATCGGTGGTAGTACCGACGAGTTCTGGGACATAACGGTTCTTCCGGGTTCGCTGGTCGGTGCGACCGGGGACCGCGACGGAAGCGGTGCCGGATTGGAGTTCTATAACGGGACCATGTACAATCTGAACGGCGCCGAAGGCATTTCGAGCCTGTACACCATCAACGTGGGCACGGGCGCCGCTACTCTTGTCGGGAGTTCGACAATTTTTGGCGACAACCTTGCCGTCGACTCCGCCGGAAATGCCTACTCGGCCGACTGGATGTTCCGCGACGCGCTCTACTCGGTCGACCTGGCGGACGGCAGCCAGTCCCTCATTGGGGGCCTCAATCTGGGCGACGTAGCTCAGGAGGTGGGCTCCGCCTTCGACGCCACGGACCAACTGTGGATGATCGTGAGTGGAGGCCGGACCTACACGGTGGATACGACTACCGGAGAGGCAACCTTCGTGGCCAACATTGTGGACGTAACCGGCGCGCCGCTCTTCGGATTCGAAGGGTTGGCCATCAACCCGGTTCCTGAGCCGGCGACGATGGCCGCACTGACACTTGGCATGGGAATCCTGGCAATCCGCCGCCGCAGGTAGAAGATCCCCAGGAGAACCAAAAAAGTCGCCGCATTGTGCGGCGACTTTTGCCTTAGGTCCGAGCCCTACGGAGTGATTCTCCACACCGCTTGGTCCACTCGGGACATCCACGGGAAGGTGACAGGTCCCGTAGTCTTCCAGGCAATCCTGTCTCGAACTGCGCGCGTTTCGTTCTGGATAGACCTGTTCGGATTCGGGGTGAGATTCACCGTGGCCGTCGTATCGCTAGTCGTGAAAATGGGTGGTCTAGTCCCACAAGTTCCTCCACTTAAGCGCGCTGACCTGCCGTGTCCCTTGGCCGGTTCCCCCGAAAGCGCCTAGGTTTGGCATTCGTCCGCAAATTATTGCGCTCGTAAATCGTCCAGTATCCAAGTCCCACAAAAGATTGGGTGCTTGTACCTATCGCGCCCGAATTTTTTCGGGGTATCTTAAGTTCGTAGAAGGTTCGCCTTCTCAAGAGAGAAAGCTTGCGGCCGAGAAGCCTTTAAGGAGGGAACTGAATTGAAGATTGCTGCGGTGGCCACGCTGAGCGCGGCTCTTATGGTCGGCGCGCAAGCAGCCGGCGAAAGTGTTTATAGGAACGGTCCCGAGGACGGTAGGGCAACTAACTTCTTCCAACCGGGCCAAGTACACGAGACAACCGGATACTTCCAGGAATGGGGAGACGAGGTGACGCTCGTAGGCGCTAATCGGAATGTTACGGAGATGACCGTCTATTACGCCACGGACCTTTTGATCCCCACGGGCAACGAGCGCATAAGGATCCGGTTTTATGCCCCCGATGGCCCTGCGGTGGGCTCTCCACCAAGGCCGTCTCCGGGAACCTTGCTCTGGGACAGCGGTTCTCTGGCCGTCTACACAGGTTGGCGGTCGCAACGGTTTCCTGTTCCGGACGTGATCGTCCCCGAAACGTTTATATGGACTGCGGCGTTCGAGGGACCAGACGGCAACCCAGGCAACCGAATCGGGCTTTACTACTTCGGCCCGCCTAGCGTTGGAGCGAGCGATATCTCCGTTTGGCAGCGATCAGACCCGGGCGAAGGCTGGAGCTACAACGAGTGGGACTATTCAAACGGGACGACTCCTTACGGCTCTTTCGGCGCTACCTTGTGGGCCAACGGCGGCCCCGAGGGGACTATTTTCGACACGATGGCGGCGACTAGCAGGACCGAAGGGGTCATGAAC
>JACDEQ010000269.1 GCA_013816225.1 Armatimonadota bacterium
GCCAACGGCGGCTACCTGCGCAAAGCCGATTTCGAAAAGCATACCAGCACCTGGGTCGAGCCGGTCTCGGTCAATTATCGCGGTTACGACGTCTACGAACTCCCGCCTAACGGGCAAGGGATTGCCACCCTCCAAATGTTGAACGTGCTCGAAGGCTATGACCTCAAAACGATGGGCCGCAATTCACCCGCCACCCTCCACGCCATGATCGAGGCGAAGAAAATCGCCTGGGCCGATCGCGCCAGGTTCTACGCTGATCCCGCCTTCGCGAAAATCCCGCTCAAAGGTCTGCTCTCGAAAAAATACGCAGCCGAGCGGCGCAAGCTGATCGACCCCGAGCACGCCGCCAAGACCGTCGCCGCCGGCAACCCCGCGCTCGAGCAGGGCGACACCATTTACATGTGCGCCGCCGATGACGAAGGCAACATAGTCTCACTCATCCAGAGTAACTATCGCGGGATGGGCAGCGGCATCGTCGTGCCCGGGCTGGGCTTCAACTTCCAGGATCGCGGAGAGCTTTTCTCGCTCGAGCCGGGCCATGCCAACGTCTACGCGCCGGGCAAACGTCCTTTCCAGACCATCATCCCGGGCTTCGTCATGAAGGACGGCAAGCCATGGGAAGCGTTCGGAGTCATGGGCGGCGGGATGCAACCGCAGGGCCACGTCCAGGTCCTGACCAACCAGATCGATTTCGGACTCAACCTGCAGGAAGCGGGCGACGCCTCGCGCTGGCAGCACGACGGCGACAACGAGCCGACCGGCGAAAAGATGGAGGACGGCGGCTACGTCAACCTCGAGAGCGGCATCCCATACGAAACGGCGCGCGAGCTAAAGAAGCGCGGCCACGACGTCCGCCTCGATGTCGGCGGCTACGGCGGTTACCAGGCGATCAAGGTAGAGATACACGACGGCCAGCGCGTCTACGTCGGCGCGAGCGAGTCCCGCAAGGACGGGATGGCCGCGGGCTATTGAAGGCTCAGAGGGCAGAAGTCAGAGGTCAGAGGGCAGAAGTCGGAGGGCAGCCTGCCCCTGTAGCGTCCGCTGTCTCAGCGGAAAAATCCGCGGTTGCAAACGACCCGATGCGCTGAGGACAGCGCACCCTACAACGGTTGCCCGCGCCTCCGCTCCCCAACCCGTAGCGTCTCCCGTCTCGTCCCATCAATCTTGAGAAAAGCAAACTAACATGGTGGGCAAGACAATGATGCTGGGAGGCCAACACAACGATGTTGGAATGGCGACACAACGATGTTGGGAGGCCAACACAATGATGGCAGGTGGGCAACACGATGGTGTTAAGCCGGCAGCCGCGCCGGATGCCTTGGCGGCGGATCAACCCCTTTTGATGTATAGAGGAAGCTCCTGGTAGAGGACCCCGACCATTTCCCGCTCGCCGCTGCGCCGCAAGGCGGCGGGACCGAGTGCGCCCATTTTCGTGACGCAGCCGGCTTGTGCGAATCGATCAGCCTTAACCCGTGTCAGGAAGCCCGCGCTCTGACCCCGATACTTCTCCTCTACTGCTTATCGTAGGAGGATTTGCTGGTCGTGCTTTTTCCGTCCGCATCAGTGGTCGTCGTCGTCACCATCCGCGACTTTCCGTCGGCCGCCACCGTGATCGTGCCGGTCATGGTCGTCTTGCCACTTTTCGTCCCGGTCAGGGCGTTCGTATGATCGTCCTTCATCGTGTAAGCAATCATATCGGCGATGGGATTGCCTACGACCTTATATGGCTTGCCGTCGAACTTCCCTTCCCACACCCAATGGCTTGGCTTGCCATCCTTATCCACCCCGTCCACCGTCACCTTGATCATTCCGTCCGTCCCGTCGGCATACGTCACCGTCGTATTGTGCCCCATCCCCGCGGGCATTTCCGATTTAGCCTGGTTGAACTTCCACGTCCCCATCTGAGGATTGCCCGCGAACGCCGCCGCCGTCGTGAAGGTGAGCGCCGCCGCTACCACCAATTTTCGAGTCAATGTATTCATGCCCTTGATTTCGAATCGTTCACTCTCCTCGCGTCAATTTAAAACGCGCTGACAAGAAAAAGGCGAACGCATTCCCCGACTTTAGATCCACTCCGACGGCTTTCTTTTCCTCGCCGGGTCGCCGGCGAGCGGGTTCGCGTTTCACCTGTCGCGGCCGTATCTTGCGGCGGAAGAACTCAACAGAAGGACAGCTTTATGGAACACACACCAAGAGGAAGAATCGAAGCGCAAGGAGTGGGGATCGGGGCGGTGTCGGACGAAATTCTGCAAAAGCGCGCCCGGGACCTGGCGGAAGAAGATGGCCGCGCCGAACCGACGGCCGCGGATCGCGCCGCAGCCCTAAAAGAGCTGACCGGATTTCACGAGGACGCCGCCCCGGAAGTTCCGGCGGGGGCTGAAGGACTGACCAGTTGGAACGAGGGGCGGGAGAACGCGGGCCATGCAACCCCCAATCTTCTGCCTGACGACGAGGCTGAAGTTGATGCGGAGCTCACCGCAGAGGGCGTGGATGAGGCCGACCTCGATCGCCGCCGAGCGGCCAAAGACGAAAATCCACGATAATCAAGCGGGCCGGCTGTGGCGGACTTCACGTGTGCGTTATGCTGCCCAGTCTGCGCAGAGAATTTCAGCTTGGGCGAGGACGGTTTTCACGGCTTCGTCTTGCAGGTCGGGTGAATGGATGGAGGCGGGGGCGGACTGACATAGACAGCGCGAAGCGCTGGGCGAAGCCCGACCAAGCGGGGCCGCGCCGGGAGTCAATAGCCGTGCTTTCGCAAGATGCGTTTAACCATGACTTTGATTTTGGCGCGGGCGCCTTCTTTAACTGTCCAGTCGATGGTGACACTCTTGCGAACCTGGGTCACTAACTCGGTGGCGATGACTTTGAGTTCGTCCTTGCCCATGGCTTCGACCGCACTGTCGTTTGCGGCGAGCGCGTCGTAGAATGCCACCTCGTCGTCGTTCAGACCGAGATCGACGCCGCGCTGCGTGGCGGCACTCATCTCCTTCGCGAGCTTGATCAGCTCATCGATGATTTCCTGCGTGGCGATGGCGCGGTTGTGATAGGCGTTGAGCGTGGTCTTCAGCATCTCGGAGAATTCGCGGCTCTGAACAAGATTTCGTTTTGAACGGACCTTGATCTCGTCGCCCAGGAGTTTGATCAGCAATTCGGCGGCAACGTTCTTGAATTTGAGACCGCGCACTTCGGCGAGGAATTGATCGGAAAGGATGCTGATGTCGGGTTGCTTCAATCCCGCTGCGCTGAAGACGTCGATGATCTCGCCTTCGGGCACGATGGCTTTCGCGACCAGTTGCCTGACGGCGTGATCGAGGTGCTCGGACGATTTTCTTTCTCCGCGAGGTTTCGCGAGCGCGGCTTTCATGGCTTGGAAGAATCCGATGTCGGCGCGAATTTCGACTGCGTCTTCGCTGCCGGCGCAGAGTGCGAACGCCTGCGACAGTTCGGTCACGATCTGAACGAATCGCTCCTTGCCTTTCTCCTGCTGGAGAATGTGCTCCTGCGCGGGAGGAAGAAGCGACATCTTCTCGGCGGGCTGCCATCATGCCACTTCGACCAGTGAAAGCCGTGCATCATTCCGCGCGTGATCTCATGCTTCTCAAACG
>JACDEQ010000270.1 GCA_013816225.1 Armatimonadota bacterium
GTTGTGTGTCACGGCGTAATCGGTTAACTCTCTTTAACAATTGGAGTCTCGCGCCCAAATCGTGACCCCTTTGGGTCGTAATTGTACTGGCAAACACCTGACAAAGTACTTTTTTGGTCTTTGTTTAGGGACAATGGCCGCATCGCCGCGGCCAAAGACACCTCGCGGCTAATCAGGTACAAGATCACAGCATGGATTCTTCATGGAAGCGGGCGATCATAATCGGCGGTTCGAGCGGGATCGGCGAGGCCATCGCGCGGGACCTCGCTGGGCGGGGGTGTCGCGTCGGTCTAGTCGCCAGGCGGTATGACCGCCTGCAGGAGATAGCAGGCGAACTGAATGGCGAATCCGCGAACATCACACAGGTTTACGTGCACGACGTGACAAAAACGATTGAGGCAGAGCCATTGTTTGCTCAGATAGTCAGAGACTTAGACGGGGTCGACCTTGTCGTGTATGCGGCAGGCGTCATGCCGAAGGTCGACCCGACCGAATACGACACTGAGAAAGACAAGGTGATCCTCGACACGAACTTAGTTGGTGCGATGGCATGGCTGAACGCGGCAGCCAAGAGGTTCGAACGTGCGCAAGCGGGCACGATCATCGGCATTAGCTCGCCCTCGGGCGATCGTGGCCGACGCGGCAATCCGGCATACGGTGCGAGCAAGGCGGGCCTCGATGCCTATTTGGAGTCGCTGCGCAACCGCCTGAGCAATCACCACGTGTCCGTGGTTACAGCCAAGCCTGGTCCGGTCCGAACGCCGATGACCGAACGACTGGGCGCGGTCCCAGGATCCATCTCACCGGAACGCGCCGCGCAGCTCATTCTTAGTAGGGCTCGCAGGTTCGGACGGACTTTTTACGTCCCAGGCAAGTGGTGGTTGGCTTCGCGAATAGTGCGCATGATCCCATCTCCAATTTTTCGGAGACTCAAGATTTGAACCCGCCGGCCGCAAGACTCGAGCGTGTCGAAGCGTGGGGCATGTCGTCAGCCAGCGTATCCTATGTGTATCGGCCGACGACGTTCTCGGGAATTTTGGATGCCCTCGAGACAGCGCGAGCCTACGGGTTGCCCGTCGGTATGAAGGGAGGAGGGAACAGTTATGGAGACGCCTTTCAGAATTCGGAGGGCGTGCTGCTCGATCTCTCCCGGATGGACAGGGTTCTTTCATTCGATCCTCATACCGGCGTTGTGCGGGGCGAGGCCGGGCTCACAATTCGTGATCTGTGGCGGCACGTGATCGACGACGGCTGGTGGCCTCCGGTCGTCAGCGGGACCAGCCATGTCACGCTGGGAGGTGCCTTGAGCGCCAACATCCATGGCAAGAACAACTACCACGCAGGTCCGATCGGCGACCACGTAAGGCGTTTCGATATCCTGCTCGCCTCCGGCGAGACACGAACTTGCTCGCGCTCGGAGAACTCGGAGACCTTTTACGCAGCTATCGGGGGATTCGGGCTTCTCGGCGTCATTACGGCCGTCGACCTTCAACTAAAGCGAGTCTTCTCCGGCCTCCTCGAGGTCCAGGCGTTCTCGGTGGCAGACTGGCACGAGGTTTTCGCAACGTTCGATACCAACCGCCGAGCCGATTACATCGTTGCCTGGATCGACTGCATGAAGGCAGGACGCGGTGCGGGGCATGGGCTGATTCACGCGGCAAACCATAGAAAACGAGGAGATGACCCCCATCCCGAGGAGTCCTTGAACTCTAGAGCCCAAGGGCAGCCGGATACGGTCCTGGGCTGGTTGCCACGGTCTCAAATGTATAAGATCATGCGCCGCTTCATGGGCGCCCGCCGAATGGCTCTCATCAACGCCGCAAAGTTCAAGGCCGGGAAGCGAGAGCACGAAACGCGGAAGATGCAACCGATAGCCGAGTTCAATTTCCTCCTCGATTCCGCTCCGAACTGGAAGTGGGCGTACAAGCCGGGTGGGCTGATTCAGTACCAGCCTTTCGTACCGCAGGAGAACGCAAGGCGAGTGTTCGACGAGATCACGGCCCTGTCTCGCGATCGGCGGCATCCGCCATATCTGGGCGTCATGAAGAGGCATCGGCCCGATCCATTTCTGCTCAGCCACGCGGTCGATGGCTATTCGCTTGCGTTGGACTACCCGATTGGCCGTTCCCGAGAATCGCTATGGGACCTTTGCCATGCAATGGACGAGATCGTACTGAATGCCGGCGGCCGCTTTTACTTTGCCAAGGACAGCACACTCGATCGCGCAGCCGTCCGAAGGTTTCTCGGCGAGGGAACAGTCCAACAGTTTCTCGACCTCAAACGCCGGTTGGACCCTGAGAGTCTGTTTCAGACCGAACTCTCCAAGCGCCTGTTCGGCGGGCTTCGAAGCAAGCTGGCTCGGCAAAGGATGGAGACACAGGAAAATACCAGATTGCCAAGGCCATTCTGGGCCAAAAGCCCCACGGCTACAACCGAGTCGCCTGAAAATGATGTAAGTTCATTTCAGGAGGATTAAATGAAGACTCGAATGCGTGGCGTTTTTACGCCCAAGATATTGATCCCGCTGCTCGCAGCGGGAGCGGTCGGCGTCGCCACGGTGGGCGTTATGAGCCTGCTGGCTCGCAGGGGCGAGGCTGCCACCGGCATGATTCCCGCAGACGCTGTAGTCGCAGTCACCTTCGACAACACGCCTTCCCCAGGACAAGTCACACTCTTCAATGAGATCAAGGCCGCGATGCAGGACAGCGGCATGAGCGACTACGTCGACGAGTTCTTGCAGAGCTTGGACCCGAAGACGGGAGCTTTTAAGCAGCTGCGATCTCACGTCCGCGGCAGTTTCGCAATGGGCCTTTGGGGCGACTTACAGAGCGAGAAGCCCGATGTGATGGTGGCTGTGGCGCTCATCGACCCGGCCGGCGCAGAGGCAATTGTCCAGAAGCTTGCCTCATCTGCCATGGACGCCGGCCTCAAGGTCTACAAGCCCGAGAAGGTCCCGCTGATCATCACCTTCCACGACGATTATGCGATCTTCGCCACCAGCGCGGCCACCGCGGGCCGAGCGATTTCAGTAGCCAGAGGTGAGAGCCCGAATCTTAAGGATGACCCCGAATTCAAACGTGCCCGAGAGGCGCTTCCTTCGGATGCCAGCCTGATGTATTTTATCAACGGGCGGGCCATTGCGAAAGCAGATCCTAAGACCAAGAAACTCTATGCATCGATGGGTGTAACCGAGCACGGCTGGATGGCCGGTGGAGTCACGCTTCGGAAAGAAGGAATCCAGATCGACGGCTTCCAACCAATGCAGGCTCAGGGTGAGTTCGGAAAGATCATGTCGACCATGAAACCGCTCGGCTACTCGTCCCTGCGCAGGTTCCCGGCCGGCGCGATAGGTATCGCCGGGTTGAGCAATCCTGGCGGCTTTGTCGAAATTTTCGAGAAGGTGACGAGCGCCCTGCCGCAAGACGCGCCAGAGGTGCAGAAAGGAATCGCCGAGATGGAGAAGGAAACCGGCACCTCCTTCGAAAAGGACTGGATGCCTGCGCTGAGAGGGGAGGTTTACGTGGCACTCTATCCACCGAGTGGCGATGCGCAGGAACCGGGCGTTATCGTTTCAGTAGACAATGGCAACGGTGGGACAGCC
>JACDEQ010000271.1 GCA_013816225.1 Armatimonadota bacterium
GTCCGGCGATCGACGATAGGGCCATAATCCGCATTGGTGCTCCCGGAAAGGATTGGAATCTGAACCAACGAGTCGGCGCTCATCATATCGCCGGCCGGATGTTGCGTCAATCATCTGCGGTGACGGAAAGCAGCGCCGGACAACTTGTTCCAGCGGAGCTATGGGTTCAAATCGATGGGCCGTCGAGGAGTTGAACCTCGGACCTACGCTTATCAGGCGTGATAGATAGGCATTGGAGTTGGACATTCTGTCCGCATTTCACTATGGCGGATCGCTCAATGTCCTGTGCAACCATCCCGAATGTCTATCAGTGTCTGGGGCTGAATCGACACCTGAATCGACACCAACCCGAAATACACCCCCCACAACTGCGAGGCAACACGATGAAGCAATCCAACGATTCACAAAAGCGATGCAGAGTTCATTACCATGATTAGGCGCATTCGAGCGGGCGACCACGCCGCCCTGGCCGGTAAGGACCGCGTCCATCGCCAGTGCTCCGAGAATGCGGAGCACTGGCGAGAGGAGCGCCAACGCCGCATTTTCTTGCGCGCCTTAACCTGGCGCCCTCGAACGCGCTGCCGTACGGGGAGCTGTTCACCAAAGAAATCGAGCGCGGACTCGAACGGAGACGAACGATGGATTACAAGGATCCGATCAAAGTATCACCGAGCAACTACAAACTGCTTCTCGAGGACGGGGACTACAGGCTCGTAGAGATGTGGTTGCCGGCCGGCACGAGCGACATCGAGCACTCCCATCCGAATGAGATGGTTTATTTCATCAACGGCGGCAAGGCTCGAATTCATCTCTCTGATGGTAAGTCGGTGGAGCTGGACATTCCCGATGGCCATTGCATGAAGCACGAGCCCTGGACCCACCGTGTCGAGAACATCGGCACCACGGACATCAAGGCAATCCTGTTCGAACGCATGTGAGCGCGCCTTCCTCAACCACGCCGCCCCGCTCCTGAGGCGCGGCGACGTGGTGGACCCCAGAGGTGTTCATGTTGACAGCCAGGGGCGAAGTCCCGGGTGGGTGGAGTGAGGGGGCGAGAGTATCGGATTTTCACGCCTCGAAGAAAGCCGACAAGAGAGTGAAAGTCGCAATCATCCAAAGCATTACACTCGACCCACCGAGCCTCGACCGCCTATAGGCTAGCGTGAATGCCCGCAGGCGAACTACAGCTTCTCTCACTCCCTCTTGGCTGCTCCTTCCTCGAAGGCGTCGGCCGCATCATGGACCGCTTGAACGCGCTCGACCGTGATCTTTAAGGGGCTCATTCACGGCCAAGAACCTATACCCGAAGATCGCCCGAAGCTAAGGTTGTTGGAGCCTCTAAGCTAGATCGTGGCTCTACGGGGGAGCCAGAGGCCATAGTGAGCATTTTAGGGAGGCTGGCCCCAAGCCCGGAGTATCAAAGAGCGCCCTCCAAGTAAATGGATCGGGCGCTCTTTGACTATCGGGCTGCTGGCGGGTGGAGCAGCTCCCTTGCGGGCGCCCGTGCCACATCCAGCATCACTCATAAGGTAGCGGCAAGCTGCGGGCTATGCAAGATTAGCCTCTCCACAACAGAGACAAGCGCGCCGTGCCAGACTGGCAAGCCGTTGCGGACCAACTATTTCTTTGCAGAGGGGGAGCTGGGTGAGGTGAGTTTCGTTGGTCGCGGCGAATGCATCACGGCCAAGCAGAACTTCCCCGAGCCAGGCCTCAACGTAATCCGTTGCTTCTTGGAATTGAGCAACCTGCCCGCGGCGTATGTGGGTGGGCAGCTTACCACCAATACGATCAACTCTCGGGCGGTGGTTGGCGGCGTTTCGGATCCACCTGGTTATGCACAACCCTCCATTGCCACGATACGCCTCTGGAGGAAGCGGTGACCATGGGTCCGCCGGCTAACGAGCAATTGCTGCTGGCGGCGCCACTGTCGGAAGCGGCTGGCTCGCTGCGCTCGCCGGCGCATTCTCTATTATCGCGCCGCAGCAGAATTGCGGGCGTTAGGCTTCACCTCGAAAGCTCGCTCACTTCGTGAGCAGGAGATTTGAATGCAAAGACTCCAGACAACCCGTTTGCTTCTTTTCTGGTGTGTTACTTCGCTTCTCTTCACAGGCTCTCTTCATTCGCAGAGTGCTCGGCTGCAGACGGTGGGCTTGGAAAAGGTTGACCTGAGCATCGTGGAGAAGATTCGCGATGAGGGGATGAACCGCTCCCACATCCCCGAGGACGCGCTCTATCTGGTGGACGTGATCGGCCCGCGCCTCACGGGCTCGCCGGCGATGAAGCGTGCAAACGAGTGGACCGCCCAGAAGATGCGGGAGTACGGACTAGCGAACGTTCATCTGGAATCGTATGAGTTCGGTCGCGGTTGGGAGGAGGTTTCCTACTTTGGCCGGATGACCGAGCCGTTTGTCAGGCCACTTAGTGGGCGGTCACTGGCTTGGACTGGCAGCACCAGAGGGCTTCAAAGGGGGCGAGCCGTAATTGTGACGGCTGAAGCGCTGAAGGATCCCGCCAGGTACGGTGGGGACTGGAAGGGCGCCTGGGTTCTGCCGCCATGTGGACCGGTTACCCCGCGGGATCTAACTCTCGCGCCGCCCCCCTTCCGATTGTCGCTGGAAGAATTGCTTGCGCCGCCCGCTCCACGGCAGCAGGCACCGCGCCGCACCCGGAGTGAGGAGACGAGGTCGAATGTGGAACAATTCCAGCGAGCCCTCGAAACTCAAAACAAACTGAAGGCGAGCGGCGCGCTCGGCTTTCTTGGACGTTCTCGCCTCAGAGAGGGCATTCTCAGGGGCTCAAGCATTATGGGTGATGGGGTTGGCTCGCTTGTAACGCCGGACGGGCCGGAGCTCCTGCCAAACATCGTTCTCACCGACGAGGACCATTCGCTGATCTGCCGCAATGCCGCCCGGGGAATACCGGTCGTCCTGGAGTTCAATATCCAGAACCATTTTCGCGAGGACGACTTGATGGCCTACAACACCATCGGTGAGATCCCTGGAACGGACAAGCGCGAGGAAGTCGTGATGCTCGGCGCCCACCTGGACTCGTGGCACATGGGCACCGGCGCGACCGATAACGGTGCCGGTTCGATGGTCACTCTGGAGGCGATGCGGATTCTGAAAGTGCTCGGCGTCCAGCCGCGCCGGACTATTCGGCTTGCCCTCTTCAGCGGTGAGGAGCCGGAGTTCCTGGATCGGAGTTATCTTGGCTCATCGGCCTACGTTCAGACTCACGAGCGCGAATTAGAAAAGATCACCGCGATCCTGGAGTTGGACGACGGAACCGGCCGCATCCGGGGAATCACCAGCGAGATGAACCCGTACGCTATCCCGATCTTCGAGCAGCTATTCCGTCCCTTCCGCGACTTGGGCGTGGTGGCCGTCCAGCACCGATACGGCGCCGGCGACGCCCGGTCATTTGACCAGAGAGGCGTACCCGGCTTCAAATTCATCCAGGACCCGATCGAGTACGACACCAAGACGCACCACACCAGCATCGACACATACGAAGCGCTCGTTTTCGATGACCTAAAGCAGGCCGCGATTGTGATGGCGTCCACGGTCTATCATCTGGCCATGCGCGACGAGATGTTCCCC
>JACDEQ010000272.1 GCA_013816225.1 Armatimonadota bacterium
CTTCGAGCCCGAATCACTTCGCTGCGATCGAAGAACTGCATCGCGAATCATATCGCGGAGGCGCCGAAGCGCAGAAGCCGGGCGAGGCACGGCGGCGACAGCGACCTCATTGTGCGTGTAGTAGTGAGCAGGATAGCAGAGGTGCAGGTCGTCGGAGATCACGCGAGGATCCTGATAGATCGTGCGGCAGGCAGGGCAACGAACGTATGAGAACACTCCCGGGACGCCTGCGTGACGATCAGGTGCTGAGAAAAGCACGCTTGCACCAGCCGCCCCGCACAGTGGGCACTCTGCACGGCGCCGGGTCCGCGGTGTCGTCGGCGACTCTTTTGCGCTTTCGGCGTCATTAGTCATCCGCGATTTCCCACTCGAGCATTGGACGAATGACGCCAGGCCAGTCATTTGCGTACGGCCCTCGAACGCCGTCGCCCTCGCTCTTGTCGACTACTTGGAACGAAACGGCGTCGCGCTCGAGAGCATGCACAACCGTAGGGTTGTAGCTACTCACCGCGGCGAACCTGACAATCACTCGTCCTTCCGAGAGGAAGTTGCCGGGGATCTTGCAAACGCTTCGGACTAGCCCCACCCCGCGCTGCCGCGATTTCCATTCCTTGTTAGTAAATTCAGCGGTAACAAACAGACACGTGCCCTGGTCGTTATAGAAATGCAGATTTGCCGCCACGCGAACGTCTAGTGTGTGGTTCCACCACTCCATCTCTATCGAAACGGGCTGACGTATTTCGATAGTGTCGACAACCTTTCCGTCTCGATCCTTCACGCGAACCGCATGGAGTTTGGCAACGGAGTCGCCCGGAGCGCGGGTAGGATCTGCCCAGATTCGCTCG
Source organism: Armatimonadota bacterium (assembly GCA_013816225.1). Taxonomy (GTDB): domain Bacteria; phylum Armatimonadota; class Fimbriimonadia; order Fimbriimonadales; family ATM1; genus JACDEQ01. The sequence continues at coordinate 846 of JACDEQ010000272.1, forward strand.
CCAAGTGCGCCGGTTCCGGCCTGGAGGTACGCGCTCACAACCTCGGATGGTGTGCCGGCTCGAACATAGCGACCGGCCTCAAGTAGCATCGCGCGTTTGCAGAGTCGAAGGACCGTGGGCATGCTGTGCGACACGAAGAGGACGGTCCGCCCCTCACGCCCGACCTCCTCCATTTTACCGAGGCATTTCTTCTGAAAATCCGCGTCGCCGACGGCAAGCACCTCGTCGATCACGAGAATCTCAGGGTCCATGTGCGCCGCCACCGAGAAGGCGAGGCGCATGTACATGCCGCTCGAATAGTGCTTCGCCGGGGTATCGAGGAAACGGCCGACCTCCGCAAATTCTACGATCTCATCCAGCTTTCTGCGAATGTCTCGTCGAGAAGCGCCGAGGATGGCGCCGTTCAGAAAGATGTTCTCGCGCCCTGTCAACTCTGGATGGAATCCGGTTCCAACTTCGAGCAACGACCCGATCGAGCCATAGATTCTGGCTTCGCCTTCGGTCGGATCCGTAATATTCGAAAGAATTTTCAGCAATGTACTCTTGCCTGCCCCATTTCGTCCGATGATTCCAACGACGTCGCCCTTTTCGATCTCAAAGTTAATATCGCGCAGAGCCCAGAAAAGCTCGGCCTCCGGAACCTTGGAGCTTCGCCAGGCCAATCGAAAAGTCGAGAGAACGCCGTTCGTGAGCGCCTCGCGAAACGTGCGATAGCGTTCTCGTCGCGCGCCAATGCGATATTGCTTTCCGAGATTTTCAACGCGGACCGCGAATGCGCTCACGCTAGTTCGCCGAGCGGAAATAGCTATACGATGTCCGCAAACGAGCGCTCCATTCGGTCGAAATATCGAAGCCCCGTATAAAACAGCAGGATCGCGACGGGGACGGAGACCATCAAAGTCCTTGGTGGCTCGCCCGCCGAGAGGAGGGCCCAGCGAAAGCCCTCCACGACTCCCGCCATTGGATTCAGGCCGAGCAGTGGTCTCCAATTTTGCGGGACCAAACTACTCGAGTACGCGACAGGCGTCGAAAACAACCAGAACTGCGTAAGAAAGGGGATCGTATATCGAACATCTCGGTAGCGGACGTTGAGGGCGGAGAGCCAAAGTCCAACTCCCAGGGCGGTGACGATGGCAAGCAAAAGCAACGGAAGCACAAGTAGCGATGCCGCCGACAGCCGGATGCCGTAATAGAACATCAGGACGAGCAGGACGAGAAAAGAAACAGCGAAGTCCATGACGCCGGACAGAACCGACGCGAGCGGAATCACGAGGCGGGGAAAGTATATCTTCGTGACGAGGTTCTGATTGGCGACAAGGCTATTGCTCGATTCGGCCAGCGCGTACGCAAAGAGATGCCACGGCAGAAGCGCGCAAAAGGCGAAAATCGGATAGGGCAGTCCGTCCGAGGGGATGCGACCCAAACGTCCAAAAAATAGGCTAAAGACCGCCATCGTGGCGATCGGCTGAAGGATCGCCCAAGTGACACCGAGAAGAGTTTGGCGATAGCGAAGCTGGATGTCCCTCCATGTGAGAAACCACACCAACTCTCGATAACGCCAGAGTGCGGAAAGGTCGATCTGGCCCCATCCCACTCGAGGGCGAATTACACGAGTAGGGGGGGCTGATTCGTTCTCGAACAGGCGTCCGATGCGACCCGGCATGGACCAACTTCTACCACCTTTCAGGCAGACAATCCGCGCGGCAGCTATCTTCCCGTCAGAATGAGAAGGGAGCCGACGCCCGTTGCCAGCCCAGCCGCGAACGACCTGAGGATTTTTGGCAGGCCACCACTCCTGATCACGCGTCACCACGAACGACCAGCAATTGCGATTCCGTCCCCTTGCGGCGATTGCGGCCAAACGCACCCCGAGGCACGCCCGCGGGTACTCGGCGCAGGTCCGGAGTAATATCAAGGACGTACTTGGGGGAGGCGCTCGGATGGAAAGCAGACGTCAGACCGGCACGTGCAGCATGCACCTTTTCGTCCATTCATCGCTCTCGGAAGCGTGCTGTCAGGATATCCTCGAGGCTGTGGCTTCGGGGCTGCGCTGCGCGACGACGGACGGGGGGAACGCGAGGGGCGTAATTCCAATCAACGGCGGTGACTCCCAGTTGGTGGCAGCGATCCGCCAACAGCTGCAGCTTTCCGCAGTGACCGCTCCTCCGAGCTTTGAGGGCCGCCCCTTCGACAATCGCGTCATGATCGAGCGCTACGTAGAGCTCTATCGAGCAATGCGATGATCGCTCGCGCGAACACCGGCCGCGCACAGGGTGCCATGGAGAGGCTTTTCGCGGCAGCCGTTGCGCTACCGGCCGACGTCCGATTCAACCTCTGCATTCACACTGAGCAGATCGCAGACCGTTCGGTCTTCGAACGACTCGATGCGTTCGGGAAGTGGTGGCTCGAGACAAGCGGTGTGTCGGCGGTCCTGGCGATCATTCCGTTTTCCAACCCCCAGACGGCGCTCTTTTCCGAGCGGATGCAGTGTGCGGAGTCCGTGTTCGTGGAACGTGTCCACACTCTGGCCCGCCACTCCGAAATCGGATACCACGGGCACTTCTTCCGGGAGACTGCCGTGGACGACCCGGCAGAGCGCAGACCGCTCGACGCGACGCTTTCCGCCGACGACACATGGCGCTCGCTGTGGGCTGGGCGCCTCACGCCGATCGGAGTCGTGAACCATGACGAGCGAGCTGTGGGCGAACAGATCGATCGTGATATTGGGTGGTTCAAGAACCATG
>JACDEQ010000273.1 GCA_013816225.1 Armatimonadota bacterium
AATGTTCCCTGGCGAGCTTTTCGCCTTGGCGTCTCTCCGCTTCCAGTCGCTCCTGATTGATCCGCAAGCTGTCCGAACCGGGATTATGGGGTGTCGTGGCCGAATGGAAGTAGCCACGATTTGCCGCAGGTGTGTCGGCCCCGGCTGCGGCCCGGTGGGCCGGGCGAAGCCAGAGGAAGTGGATCCCGCCCGCGAGCAGGGCCGTAGCGAGGGCGACAGCGATTCCCAGCGGGAAAGCCGTCGGGCGTTGCCCGGGCTTGACTGACGGCAGTTCAACGCCATTGCCCGAGCTGTGCTCCACGAGGGGGAAAAGCTCGTCGATGGTGCTCCACCTGGTTTGTCCCACTTTTCGGCACGCCTGGTTTCGTTTGAAACCGCCGGCATTAATGAGCTCGGCGATTTGCTGCGCGGTCAGGGAGGTGTGACAGCCTTCCGCCATCACGTCGTAGAGGTCCATTCTGTCCAAGAAAGCACAATGGGTGCCCGCCCCAGTCCCCGCAGGTCCGCCCGCCTTCTCACCAATAACTCAATGATTTGCGAGGCGACGGTGCCTGGCTGGCGTCGTCACCGACTTCCTTGGTTCGCGATTGCTCGCGCGTCTGGGTCTTGTCGCCGTCGCTGCGTTTCTGGCGGCCTTGTTGTTGCACGACCTCGCCGTTTGAACGTTCGCGTTCCTGCTCGTGTTTCGCGACGACGGTCCCGTCGTCTTTCATCGTCTTGCTGCGGCTTTGCTCGCGACTTTGAGTATTTTCCCCGTCCCTGCGTCGCTCGCGCCGCTGTTGCGAATGCTGTCGTCAGTCTTCAGTTCACGTTCTTGTTGTTGTTGCTTCACCACGTCGCCATCCTTCTGGACATCTTGACGCTCGCGTGAGCGGGAGCGCGTTTGAAGTCGTCGCCTTCCTTGGTCGGCGGCGACTTGGTCGTGGATGGAGGTGTTCCCACCGGAGTGGGATCTTGGGCTGAAGCGGTGAAGGTGAGGCCGGCACTTACTTCTCGCCTGCCGTTCGGTCCCCCGCCGGTTCTCCAGACCGAACTGCTAATGCGCGCGCGACAAAAACGCGGCGACTGGGTCGCCCTTAACCGACCCGACGTTCGTTTCTGAGCAAAATTCACCGGCATGCTAAGTGATCGCCTGTTCGTGAGTTACGAATCCCGTCCGGCGTGCCCATTTGGCAAGGTAACAACCGTGTAACCTTTTCCTATTTGCCGATCGCGAAAAGCTGCGACTTAATCCCCCCGCAACCCCACAATTTCCTACCCGCTATGAAACGACTTCGCTCCCTCTTTCTTGCCGTCGCCCTCACCTCTTTTCTTTTGCCTAGCCTCCATGGGCAGTCGTTAAGTCGAGCCGCCCACTCCAGCCTTGCCACGGCTGACCCGTTCCGCGCCGTGGCCGCAGTCGTCGATGAATGGGTGCAGGAAAGTCCCATCCCGGTGGCGCGGAATCTCACCGGGGTCGCGTGGGCGACGTCGACGCATGGCTTTGCCTCGGGCGAGTATTTCACCCTGATCGAGACTTTCGACGGCGGCGTAACCTGGCGGAATGTCAATCTCGGGGTGACCCCGAACACCAACCCGTTTTACAACGTCTATTGCACTAACGCGAACACCTGCTTTGTCACCGGCACGTCGGCCACAACGGGCTCCGACCAGTTCCGCACAGCTGATGGCGGGGTGTCCTGGCAACGGATCACTCCGTTCCCCTTCGGCTCATGGTCTTACATCGACTTTGTTTCTCCGACGGTCGGTTTTATGGGTGCGAATGGCGCGGCGGCCAAGACCACGAACAGCGGCGTGACCTGGACGTCGGTGTCGAACTCGACCTGTCCGGTGATGTATTCAATGGACTTCAAGGATACGTCAGTCGGGCTCTGCGGCGGCACCCGCGTCTCCGGAGCTGACTCAGGGCCGGGTATTTTCAAGACCACTGATGGCGGAGCGACATGGACGAAGAAGCTGACGCAGGCCTCGAACGCGGTGGTCTGGATGGATAGCACAACGGCGGTGGCGATTGTCGGCACTTCGATTTATCGCTCCACGAACACGGGTGATACGTGGACGAGTATCTCCAATCAAGTTACCACTGGCTTCGTGGCGATGGATCTCACGCCTAACGGCACCCTGGTGGGCGTCTCCGGGCTAGGCGATGCCTGGCGAAGCACTGACGGCGGCTTCAACTGGACGAAGACGCTGGTCGGGAAGGGCGCGCTAGCTTCCGCTTGGAACGTCTCGTTCTTCGGCGATCAAATCGGCACGATCGTCGGCCAAGGCGGGTGGATCTTTAAAACCACCGATGGCGGCCTGACCTGGACGCAGCTCAACAGCGGGATCGGCGGGGTCAGCTTTCTGGACCTTGAGATGTTTGATGAGACGACGGGTCTCGCAGTGGGTGACAATGGTTACTTCCTGCGCACGACCGATGGGGGCGCGCGCTGGGACGTGGGCCGGCTGCAGGTCACCGGGGTGGTGCTCTTCCGAAATGAGAGCCTGAAGGCCATCAGCATCGTGGACCAGGATTTCGCGGCTGCGGTGGGCTACGACGGGGTGGCATATAAGACCTTTGACCGGGGCCAGACCTGGGAGTCGATCGGTTACCCGGTGCTTTCCGAGTTTCTCCTCGGCAACGATATCAAATTCGTCACGCGAGACATCGGCTACATCGCGGGGGTGACCTCTGGCGTGCAAAACGATATCTTCAAGACGACGAACGGCGGGATCACCTGGACGACGGTCAACGTGGCGGCCGGTGGCTTTGTCGATTTCGCCGATGTCAATCACGGTTGGGTCATGAATATCGGCGGATTGGGTTACCGGACGCTCGATGGCGGGAATTCCTGGATTCAATTCGCGCTCCCGAGCGGGATGAGCCTCTTCATCACGAAGATGGACTTCGTGAATCAGAACGTCGGCTGGGTGGTGGGCTGGGACGGTTATGCCGCGCGCACCACGAACGGGGGAATAAGTTGGACCATCCTAACCATCGATACCCCCGATGAGACCATCCTCGGCCTGCACGCCGTGAGTGAGACCGAAGCGTACGCCGTGGGTGTGCATCGCCAACCGAGTGCCGAGACGGCCGCGGTCTTTCATACCACTAACTCGGGAGCGACCTGGACGAAGACCTTCATCCCCGCAATCTCGCTCAGCGGAGTCTTTGGGACGCCAGCGGGTAATGCATGGGTTTCCGGTTATGACGGCGCTGTCTTCCACAAGGCCGGGGCCTCTACCGGCACCCTGCAGTTGACCTCGGCAGTCTCGCGCAAAACGCAGCGCAACGCCGGCACCTTTGATGTGAACCTGCCTTTGGCCGGCGCCGCGGGCGTGGAGTGCCGCGATGGGCTCGGCCGTTACAGCTTCGTCTTTAACTTCGCAAGCAATGTCGTGAGCGGGACAGCTAGCGTGACTGGCGGCACTGGAACGGCCGGCGCCCCGACCTTCTCGGGAACGACCATGACGGTCCCGCTCTCGGGAGTGACCGATGTGCAGACGCTCACGGTGACTCTCAATGGAGTGACTGATAGCACCGGCGCGGTCTTACCGTCGACGGCGGTGAGCGCGAAGATTTTGATCAGCGACGTCAACGG
>JACDEQ010000053.1 GCA_013816225.1 Armatimonadota bacterium
ATCGAGCCAATGATCAATCAGGCAAACATCATGTCCGGTGCATGGCAGACCACTGGACCACCGTAACGCAGGACGGCAAACTCTCGGCGCACTTCGAGCACATGGTGCTGGTGACGAAAGGCGCCCCCGAGATCTTGACCGATCTTAAGGACAGCCCGATTGCGCTCAGCAGCCAGGCTCTAAAGGTATAGATGGCAAGACAAAGAAAACTAAAAACAACCGACAAAGAGCGCGGCATCGAGGTCGAAGGCACGGTCGTGGAGAAGCTTCCAAGCGCGGTCTTCCGCGTAAAGCTGGAAACCGGCAACGAAGTCCTCGCACACATTAGCGGCAAGATGCGCATGTATTACATCCGTATCCTGCCCGGTGACAAGGTGCGGGTCGAGCTCACCCCTTACGATCTCTCCCGCGGCCGGATTACTTACCGTTACAAGTGACCTACGTGCCAGGGAAATTGACGTGATGACGCCTATTCATCGGTGATAATTTGTGCGGCGGGCTGGGTGGGCTTGACCTTTCAATGAAATAAACTTTGGGTGGCACGGACACGCGACCGCTAGCTCCCGCCTACGTCGGCGTTGCGCTAGCATGTCCGTGAACGCGCAACCTATGTGTGCAAGACCACGTCGCCGCCGGCCCCACCTCGGGCTAGGCGGTCTGACCCCGGCGAACTTCAAAGAGAAGTCGCAAGCGACACGAGAGCAAGCGACACAAGAGAAGGTGCTGATTCTATACACTTAGGGTGGAAACTTATCGGGGACCGGTCACCGGCCCCACACTTAAGCCCGGCACTTACTCCGTCGGAGTCCTGGCAATGGCTGCTTCCATTTGCGGTATGATCCGCACCATAGCGATGACAGAGGTCGTTTGGAGGAGCCTGCCACTAAATGGAGCGCAACGATTCGCGTTGCGACAAAAAGCGTGGCCAGAACCAATACCAGACTAGGAGCGAAGCTTCGCCGACTCTTTCTTGGGGCGCCAATCCCCACCGCTAGGGAGCACCACGAGCGCCTTTCCCTCTTTTTCGGGCTCCCGGTCTTCGCCTCCGACGCCCTCTCTTCGGCGGCATACGCAACAGAGGCGATCCTAAGCATCCTGATCCTCTACAGCGTCACTGCCATGGCGCTCCAGCCGGCAATCACGATCTCGATCTGCGCGCTATACCTGATCGTCGTCATCTCGTACCACCAAACAGTCTTCGCCTATCCATCCGGCGGCGGATCCTACATCGTGGCCTCCGACAACCTGGGCGAGAAGCCCGCCCTTATCGCCGGCGCGGCCCTGCTAATCGACTACATCCTCACCGTGGCAGTCAGTGTCGCGGCGGGCATGGCCGCGATCGTCTCCGCCTTTCCTGCGCTCCACGGCATGCTGGTGCCCCTCAATGTCTCCTTATCGCCCTGATCGCCTGGGCGAATCTGCGGGGTGTGCGCGAATCGGGCACGGTCTTCGCGCTCCCATCGTATGGCTTCGTCGTTGCGATGCTCGTGATGATTGGGTCGGGGGTCTTTAAAGTCTGGGGCGAGCCAACCCCCCACCAAAACATTCTGGCGGAGCCAGGAGCGATTGGCAGCGAGTCGAGTTTCCTTCTCTTTTTCGTCGCGCTGCGGGCATTCTCGGCGGGATGCGTCGCCCTGACCGGCGTCGAAGCGATCAGCAACGGGGTGCAGGCGTTCCGGAAGCCCGAAGCACGGAACGCAGCCATGAGCCTCAGATGGCTCGCCGCGATGATGATCGTCATGTTCCTCGGCACGGGATATCTCGTTCAGCACCTGCCCGAGATATCGCTCTACGCGACGAAGAACCCCGAATACCGAACCGTGGTATCGCAGCTCGCCGCCTTTACGTTCGGCGTGGGCGGCCTCGGATTCTATGCTATCCAGTTCGCGACCGCCGCCATCCTCATCCTTGCTGCTAACACCGCCTTCGCCGACTTCCCGCGCCTCGGCAGCCTCCTCGCCCGCGACGGCTATCTGCCCAGGCCGCTTGCGCGCCAGGGTGACCGCCTCGTGTTCCAGAACGGGATAATACTGCTTGCCGCCTTTGCGATCGCCCTCGTGTGGTATTTTCACGGCGAGTTGGACCTGCTCTTGCCCCTCTATGCGGTCGGCGTCTTCACGGCCTTCACCCTCTCCCAATCCGGAATGGTGCGGCATTGGTTCAAGCTACGCGACAAGGGCTGGACGGTGAGGGCCGCCATTAATGGCGTCGGCGGGCTAGTCACTGGCGTCGTAGCGCTGGTCATCCTCGTGACGAAGTTCCCGGAGGGGGCATGGATGGTCCTGCTCCTGATCACGGCCACGGGGCTCATGCTCTACGCGATCAAGCGGCGGTACAGGGCTATCGCCAACCAACTCGCCCTCGGTGGGCACAGGCCAGGCTCTAAGCCGCCGGAATCTGCTATCTTGCTCGTTCCGCGCGTCCACCGTGGCATCCTCTTTGCCCTGGACTACGCGAATTCGCTGCACGGCGATGTGCGCGCTGTGCACGTTACCATCGACCCCAAGACCCTGCCGGAGATCCTGAGTGAGTGGGAGCACCACGCCAATGGGATGCCGCTGGTGGTTATCGGTTCACCGTTCCGTTCGCTGCTCGAACCCATACTAGACTACATCGACCAAATGCTCGCGGACGAGCCCAATCGCGTTGTTACGGTAATCGTGCCCGAGGCAGTGGCTATGAAGTGGGTTCACAAGTTCCTGCAGGAGAACGTGGCCCAACAGATCAAGAACGCGCTGGGAAAGCGCAGGAACGTCGTTGTCGCTACTGTCCGATACTTTCTCGATTGATCGATTCAACCGCCGCCTGTCATAGGGCCGCGCACTTTAAGCTAGTCCTTCTGCCCCAGGTGTCTAGCGCGGTGCACCCGATGCGAAATTTGGCCACGAAGGCGCACCTATCCCACCACTGCTTGTGTATAGGGAGAGAGGGTTAAAAGGATAAGCCTTCAGCCTTCCCTCGGCCCGCTCTTTACACTAGCGACCTGTGGCTCACGAACGCGCGAGGCTACCGTGCGCTTGCTGACCAGGCGCTTCGGTTTCCCGTACGCCCGACGGCCGATGCCCAGACTGCGCTGAGCGGCGTTCCGTTGAACCTCTCGGGGACGGCCATGCGCCCCGACGGGCCGGGGACTACGTGTGGCACCCATCGCTCGCCGTACTTGGCGTAGACCGCGAACCAGCGGACGCCTTCGCCCGCAGCCGATGTGAGGAGGACGGTCCCCTTCTCGCCGGCGACAACCGGCTTCGATGGAGTCCTTGCATCCAGCCAAGGCGAGGCGGGGATGAGCGCCGGGCCCGCGTATGGCCCTTTCTTGAGGAGCGCGACGAGCGACTTCGGGTTGTTCATGAACGCGGTCATGCTGTAGTGCACGTTGCCGCTCGCCCCGTCGACGCGGCGCGTGATGCCGATCTGCTCGGTGACCTCCTTCGCCGGCCACTTGCCCTGGTCGACCATGCCGGTGTACATGCCCGGCCAGATATGGCGGCCCTTAGGGTTCTGCTTCACCCACCACTTGAGGAGGGTGGCGAAGCTCTGGGCGGTTTGGCCGTTGCGCCAGTAGAGCTGCGGCGAGTAGTAGTCGCACCAGCCCTGCACCAGCCACTTGCGGGCGTCGGCGTAGAGGTCGGCGTACTGGTCGACACCGGCCTTGATGCCCTTCGGGATGCCGGGGCGGTAGATGCCGAACGGGCTGATGCCGAACTTGACGTGCGGCTTCTCTGCCTTGATGGACATGTAGAGGCGCTCGACGAACGTGTCGACGCTCCACCGCCGCCAGTCGTCCTTGCCCAGCCTGCCGCCGGTGGCCCTGTACCGCCCATAGCTGGCCCTGTCGGGGAAGTCCATGCCGTTCTCCTTGTACGGGTAGAAGTAGTCGTCGATATGTACGCCGTCGATGTCGTAGCGGCGGACGACGTCCATCATGACCGAGAGCGAGTGGTCTCGGGTGGCCTTCTCGCCCGGGTCCATCCAGAGGTAGCGCCCGTATTTGCGGACGATGTGCGGCTTTGTGAAACTGACGTGCGATGGAGCGTTCGGCCCGATCTGCTTGAAGTGCGTCGCGCGGTATGGGTTAAACCAGGCGTGGAGCTCCAGCCCGCGCTTGTGGGATTCCTCGATGGCGAATGAGAGCGGGTCCCATTTTGGGTCGGGAGCGCGGCCCTGGCGTCCGGTGAGGAACTCCGACCACGGTTCGAGCTTGCTTTCGTAGAGGGAGTCGGCGCTCGGGCGGACTTGGAGGACCACTGCGTTGAGCTTGAGCTCAACGCACCGATCGAGGATCGCGAGGAGTTCCTTCTGTGCTCGTCCGGTCGGGATGCCTCGCTCGGACGGCCAGTCCACGTTGTCTACCGTCGCCACCCAGACGGCCCGGAACTCTCGGGGAAACGCGGGTGGTGTTTGGAGGGTGGGCGAGGTGGCGAGGAGCATAGCGATCGTTAACATGGTCGGGGCCTGTGTAATTATGACGATTGGAATAGGACGAGTAGGGCGGGAAGTCTTATAAGACCCAGTCGGCCCATCAAGGGGATGGGCTCTACGATTTTGGGCAAGCTTTGCGGTATACTCCGCTCTTGCGTCCGTTCTACCCGGCGACGAGGTGGTCCATGGCGCGTGGTGGCGTTTTATGAAAGTCCGCACAAGTGTAAAGAAGATGTGTGATAAGTGCAAGATCGTGCGACGCGAGGGCGTCGTGCGCGTTTTGTGCACGAACCCGAAGCATAAGCAGAGGCAAGGCTAAGAATGAGAGGAAACAGCTAACTTATGGCTCGTATCGCCGGTGTAGATCTGCCCCGCGACAAGAGGGTCGAATACGCGCTTCCGTATATCTACGGCATCGGAAGGAAGACTTCGAAAGAGATTTGCGAGAGGGCCGGGGTCGATCTCGGTAAGAAGGTCAACGAGCTTAGCGACCAGGACGTTGCGCACCTCAGGGAAGTCATCGAGCGCGACTATCAAGTGGAGGGCGACCTCAAGAGGGAAGTTCAGACCAATATCCGGCGGCTGATCGAGATCGGCAGCTATCGAGGGTTGCGCCATCGCCGCGGATTGCCAACGAGAGGCCAAAACACTCGGTCCAACGCACGCGGCCGAAAGGGTCCGAAGAAGACGGTCGCCGGTAAGAAGAAAGTTACGAAGTAAGGGATTCTATGGCTCGAAAGGCAGTTACAACCAAAGGCAAGCAGAAGGTTTCGAAGGGCATTCTCCACGCGATCGCCCATATCAAGTCATCGTTCAACAACACGATCGTCACGATTACGGACAAGGCCGGCAACGTGATCGTTTGGTCGAGCGCGGGGCATGTCAATTTCAAAGGAAGCCGCAAGGGAACGCCGTTCGCTGCGCAGATGGCCGCCGAGGACTGCGCGCGCCGCGCCCAGGAGCACGGTGTGAAGCGCGTCGACATCTGGGTCCGAGGGCCCGGCGGAGGCCGCGAAACCGCGATGCGCGCCCTGCAGGCGAGCGGTCTCGACGTCGTTTCCGTTCGCGATGTCACCCCTTTGCCGCACAATGGCTGCCGCCCGCCGAAGAGGAGAAGAGTCTAACAGCATGTCAGTGATTTGGGAAGCCAAGTGCCGCCTCTGCCGCCGCGCTGGCCAGAAGCTATTTTTGAAGGGCGATCGGTGTTATACGCGCAAGTGCCAAATCGAGCGCGAGAACCGCAATAAGCCGCCCGGACAGCACGGCGACAACGCCATGCGCGGCCGCCGCCTGACCGAGTTCGCCGAGCAGCTCCTCGAAAAGCAGAAGTTGAAGAGGATGTACCAGCTTCGCGAGAAGCAGTTTTCCGCCTACATGGACGAAGCCACGCGAAGGCGAGGTGTTACGGGCGAGAATATGCTCCAGCTTTTGGAGACACGGCTCGACAACGTCGTTTACCGCCTGGGCTGGGCTGCCGCGCGCGGTTTGGCTCGCCAGCTAGTCTCACACCGGTTCTTCACGGTGAACGGGAAGCGAGTGAATATTCCTAGCTACCAACTTCGTCCCGGCGACGTGGTGGCTTTGCACGAAAGCAAGCGTGAGAGCGCTTATATAAAGGAAACCCTTCAGCAGATGGGAGTTCGCTCGATTCCCGAATGGCTCGAACTAAACTCGGACTCTTTCGAAGGCAAAGTCCTTAGGCCGCCGACGAAGGGCGAGCTCAACCTGGAGATCAACGAACAATTGATCGTCGAGTTCTACACAAGATGATGATGGCTCAGATTCAAACACTCGAACTCACCGCAAATTACGGAAAATTCGTGCTCACGCCGCTCGAGCGCGGGTATGGCCAAACAATAGGCAACACGCTGCGACGCGTGCTGCTAAGCTCGATCCCCGGGGCCGCGATCACGGCCGTCCGCGTCGACAAGGTCTTACATGAATTCGCCGCGATCCCAGGCGTGAAGGAAGACATGAGCGAACTCCTCTTGAACCTTCGCGATGTTGCGATTCGCGTTAACACCGAGCGGCCGCCCGAGGACGACAGCGAGCTCGTTATCGACATCAAGGGCAAGGGCCGCGTCACCGGTGCCGACATCGAAACGACCGACGAGATCGAGATCATCAACCCAGAAGTTTACATATGCACGATGAGCGAAGCAAAGACATCGCTCTACGTGGAGCTCTACGTGAGTTGGGGGACCGGATACGTTTTGCCCGAACGGCAAGAGCGGTACAAGGGTACGATCGGGATCATTCCGATGGGCTCGCAGTTCACGCCGGTCAAGAAGGTGAATTACACCGTCGAGCAGACACGCGTCGGACAGCGCACCGACTTCGAGAGGCTCACGCTCGAGGTCTGGACTACCGGAGCCGTTGCGCCCAATGTTGCCGTAACGCAAGCATCGCAGATTCTCGACAAGTACTTCCGCTTGTTCTTCGAACTCGGCGGTGGGGTCATGGATTTGGGCGTCGACGATGAGGGTGAGGAAGCTCCGGAATTGGCGGGCGTTCCCGACATCCGAGTCGAGGAAATGGATTTCAGCCAACGCACGTTCAATTGCCTTCGCCGCGCGAATCTGTCCACCTTGAAAGATATCGTGGTCCAGTCCGAAGCCGATCTTTTCGGTATCCGCGGCTTTGGCAAGAAGGCGCTCCAAGAGGTTCGTGACAAGCTGGCCGAGCGTGGACTCGCGCTCAAGCCCGGCAAGGCAGGCGCCCGAGTGGTCGAGTTCGACGACGACGAAGAAGAGGAAGACGAACAGTAATGAGACATCGAGTCGACAGACGAAAGTTGGGTCTTCCCAGCGACCAGCGCAATGCGCTGCTTACGAATCTGACGCGGCAGCTAATCCGCCACGGCTACGTGCACACGACCGAGGGCAGAGCTAAGGAATTGCGCCGTGTGGTCGAGCCGCTGATTACTCTTGCAAAAGACGATACGCTCGCAGCTCGTCGAAGAGCGCGCCGGGTTTTGGTTGGACATGGTTCAAGCACACCCGCACGCAGGAAGCTAGCATTGACTCAGGAGGAACTGGCGGAGAGATGCCTGATCAACGGTGAAGACCTGGTGAAGCACCTGTTCGACAACGTCGCGCCGAAGTCGAAGGATCGGCCGGGCGGTTATACACGGATCACGCGAACCGGCCGGCGCCGGGGCGATGCCGCTCCGACGGTTGTTATCGAATTGATTGACTAGTAAAAAGAGACGAATTCGGCTGCTGATCGAGTTCGACGGAACCGATTTTTGTGGCTGGGCAGAACAGCGCGGTCTAAGGACCGTGAAAGGAACCTTGAAAAGTTGCATTCGCCAGATCTGCGGCGAGGAAGTGGATCTAAGAGGCGCGAGCCGGACGGATTCCGGGGCGCACTCGAAGGGCTTCGTGGCCGACTTCGCGACCGCGAACCCCATGCCGCCCGAGAACTGGAAGCTCGCGATCAACCGGCAGGCCGGACCTGCGATAAGGATTCTAGAGGCGGCCGAGGTATCAAAGGACTTCCATTCGCGGTTCTTTGCTCGTTCGAGGGTTTATGAGTACCGTATCGTCGAGGCAGAGCACGTGGACCCGCGGCGAGCCAGATTCGTTTATGAGACCTTTCGAAAGCTCGATGTGGAGAAGATGCGGAAAGCCGCAGCCGCCCTTGTCGGGCGTAACGATTTTCGAGCCTTCGGTGAAGAGCTGGAAGGGGTTGAGAACACGGTCCGGGACATAAAGGCGATTTCGGTTAGGCGAATGCGAGATGAAGTGAGAATTCGGATCGAGGCTACGGCCTTTATCCGCGGTATGGTGAGGCGGATTGCCGGAGGGCTCATGGAGGTGGGCTACGGAAGAAGGAGCCTGAAGGACTTCCAAGTCCTGCTCGATCGCGACGGACGGGATTCGGTGAAGTGGCCCGTTGTTTTGCCGGCCAAGGGGCTGACGCTCTTGAAAGTGAATTATGGACGGCAGTTGAGAGACCTGCGAAAGACGAAAGATTTTGTGAACGGCGATGGATAGAGGAATGAGAAAATGAGCACCTACTCGGTGAAACCGGAAGACATACAGCGAAAATGGTATATCGTGGACGCCACGGGGCACCCCATCGGGCGCCTCGCTGGCGCGGTCGCGCAGGTCCTGCGGGGCAAGCACAAGCCGATGTTCGCCTACAACGCCGACGTGGGCGACCATGTGATCGTCATCAACGCAGGCAAGGCGAAGCTCACGGGTAAGAACAAGCAGGACGAGCTGGTGTATTGGCACACCGGATATCCAGGTGGCATCAAGAGCGTTTCGCGCGGCAAGCTAATGAAGACGCATCCTGAGCGGCTGATCGAGAAAGCTGTTTGGGGGATGCTTCCCAAGCACAAGTTGGGGCGCGCCACCTATGCGAAGCTCAAGGTTTACGCGGGCGAAGAACATCCGCACACGGCTCAAATGCCGGAATCCCTTAAGATCGGGAGAGACAAGTAATGGCAAAAGTCGACAGTTATTACGCAACGGGCCGGCGCAAGTGCGCGATCGCGCGAGTTTGGCTGACACCGGGCACCGGAGCGATCACGATCAACAAGCAGCCGATGGCCGCTTACTTGGGTCGGAAGGTCCTCGAAATGGTCGTCGAGAGCCCTCTGAAGCAAGTTGGGCTCGCCGGCAAAGTGGATATCGTGGCCGACACGGAAGGGGGCGGCATCGCAGGGCAGGCAGGCGCGGTGAAGCTCGGCATTGCCAGAGCGATCATCGAGATGGACTCGAACTTGCGCACTCCGCTTCGACGAAGCGGATACTTGACCCGCGACCCGCGTGTCAAAGAGCGGAAGAAGTACGGACGCAAGCGAGCGCGACGCGGCTTCCAGTTCGTGAAACGGTAACCGCTAAAAACGGTCAAAATGAGGGCGAGCCTGATTCTTTAGGCTCGTCCTCTTTCTTATGCAGACTTCGGGGGCTGAAGCAACACCTGTCTGGCGGCGGCCGCCGATCTTCCGGCTCCTGCTGATTGCCCTTGCGGCGGAGCTCGGATTCGCGGTTCTGAACGTCTCGGTGATGCCCGTGTATCTCAAGCTCGACCGCGGGTTCTCGGGGACGGTCTTCACCACGGTGCTTGCCGCATTTCTTTTCAGCGAGGCGGTATTCAAGCCGTTCGCCGGGCATCTGGCGGACAAACATGGGCGAAGGATGTTCCTGATCCTTGCGCCGGCGCTTGTGGTGCTCACGCCCCTGCTGAGTTTGGCCGTCCCTTACGGCTGGGGACATGCAGAGGTGGTTTCATTCGTCGGGCTGCGCGTGATAGACGGGCTGGCCGCGGCGATGCTATGGCCCGCAATCTATGCCGCTGTTGGCGAAGCGGTAGGGCCCGAAGAGCGAACACAAGGCATGTCCCTCCTCAACGTGTGCTTTATGTTGGGATTGGCGCTCGGGCCGCTGGTGGGCGGGGTGGTAAACGATTTGTTCGGTTCGCGCGTCCCCAGCTTCGTGCTGGCGTCGGCGCTTTTTTTGGCTACGGGTTTGGCTGCATTCCGGTTTGCGGCGAAGGATAGTAGAAAGGACCGCATCGCAGAGGGGCGCGGATTGGATGAGCATCGTCTCCAAGACCTGATTCAATGCGCCCGCAAGATTCCACTGGTGTTAGCGCTTGCGTTCGTGGTATTCCTTGCGGTCGGCCTCCTGCTCGGGGTCATCAAGCCGCTTGCATCGGAGCTTTACAGCCTCTCCGAAACTCAATTCGGGCTGATCTTGCTACCGGCCGCTGTTTCGATGGCGATCCTTGGAGTGCCGATCAGCAAATGGGGCGAACGTTTGGGGGGCCGCCGCGCGGTCCAACTCGGGCTGCTGCTGTGCGCGACCGGCATATGGCTCGTCGCGATCGGAGCGTGGTTTGATTTTGCGCGCAACCTCGCATTCGTCGCATTTTCGGGGGCGTTGGTCGGCGTCGGCTTCTTGATGGCGATTCCGAGTTGGCAAGCTGCAATTGGGCATATCGACCCCAGGCGTGCCGGGTCGTATCTTGGCGCCGTAATGACCGCACAGGGCGTCGGCGCGATTGTAGGCGTTCCTATCGGCGGTTTGCTCTTCGATATCGGACACTTCTGGCCGATCATCGGATGCGCGTCGACGCTTAGTGCTTGTGTGCTCTTAGCCGCCATAGCGATCCCAAAACCCTGAGCCTGTCGTAGAGGAGATTATCGGTTAGAACCTGCAACTAAAGTGAGCATTTGGCGCCATGCGAGCGTAGTAGGTG
>JACDEQ010000274.1 GCA_013816225.1 Armatimonadota bacterium
GATCTGAAGTGCATTAGACACGAGGTCGCCGTCCAAGATCTCCAGGGCGATAAGATCGGTCACCCCCGTCAGCGAGTAGGTGTCGAGCGTCGACCCATTGGTCAAGGCGATCACGTTGATCTCTACCGAGAGGTCGGAATGGATCCCGGTGAAGGTTACCAGCATGCCGGAACCATTCAGAAACACGTCGGCCATGTCGATCGAGAACACGTCGAACGCGCCGCCGCCGATCTCCGTCATCAGGAGGCCGTCGTCGAAGTAGTTGGCGAAGATCGCTGTCGAGCCGGTGTAGTAACTCGGCGAGTCCGCGGTCCAAGAAGCGATCGCGTCAGGAAAACCCGGATGGTCAGTCGAGGCAAAGTTGTATCCACCCGAGTCGACGTTGTCGCCGTATAGAGTGAAGCCCGTCGTTCCATTGTTCAAGAGGTCCTCGAAGTCGACGACCTGAGCATTCGAGGCCACCGTTGCGCTTGCGAGCACTGTGGCTAAGATCATAAGTTTAGTAGCTTTCATTTCATCCTCCCGGATTGTTTCGATTTAGATGGCCGCGATTCAATGAAACGGCCCTACTGATAACCTATTGTCTTATTGCGCTCGATTTGTGACCAAAAATCGTAATGATCGCGCCATCGTGATCGACCATCGATCCGTATGTTCGCACATGTGATACGTCGGCGGACTCGCGTGGTCAAGGAGAAGGTGACGAGCTGAGGCGCAGCCCGCTAAGCAGACCGACGGCCTTACCGCTGGCCGCGGATTGGGCAGCCGTCGCGGAAGTCACACGTCTTCAAAGGCCCGCAAGAAATCGTCGCGAGTAATGCCGGCCTGAGTGCAATGCTGCGAAGGGTCGATCCCTTGATGACGGCGTGGTTCGGAATCGTCATGGGAGTCCTGGTTCCGTCAGGGTTCTCCCTGGTCAAGCCGAGGTGCTCTCGCTCGCGGACAACTGCGAATCCAAGCCGAGAAAGGGCACGAAGGACTCTTGCCTTGGGGGCGTCGTGAGGTCAGCTCGCGAGGTCCGCCACTGCGATCCGCACGTCCTTGAGGTCGGTCGAGGCCTCGAGGGTATCCAGCCCGAAGGTCTCAATGTGGAACCGGATCGCCGAAGTGGCCTCGGCGACCGCCTTGTCGAAAGTGTCCCCCTGCGCGACGACCACGCCTTTCATGCCCACCGGATAGGCGACAAAGCCGTCCGCGTGCTCTTCGACGATCACCGTGACCTGGGTCATGTCTGTGAGTATACAACGGGCCGCCACCCTCGTAGGAGGTCACGCTTCCTCGGGCCGCCCGCCCGCTTTCATAGGCGTCGGGGGATTCGCAACGGTCGATTGGATCGCTACCGGGCGAAACGCGGGACGCGTTCGCCCGAGGAGGGCAGGGCGTCGAGCGGGACGTGCGGCTCGGTTTGGTACCAGTACGCGACCGACGAGTAATCGTTTTCCTGCAAGTTGGCGTGCCCGTGTTCTATCGAGAACCTGAGGCTCTTGGTGAACACAATCGGGTCGAGGACGTGGAGGCGATAGCAGGTGCAGGCTTTCCGTGCCGGATGGGCGGGGCTGTGCTCGTGGATGCTCGTGCCGCCGTATAAGTACGCCTGGTCGTGCATGCCCCAGGCTTGGGTGAAGTAATCCTCGCTCCCGGTCCCCTGCAAAGTTGGTGACTCGTCGCCGTCGATCCAGAACATGTCGTCGCCCTCGCCCCACCACGTCGTCTCGCCGGTCTCCGCTGTCGGGTCGATATTCTCCACGCTTAGGTTGCATCCCACGAAGTGCCCGCTGCCCTCGGCTTCGAGCACGAGGTAGTTGCCGTCTCCGGAGAGGTTCTCGACTTCCATTTGGCTCCAGTACGCTTCGCCGCGACTTATCAGGGTGCCTCCGCCGACCGTTGTGGGAAACTCTTGTCGATACTGCGCGTGAAGCCGCATCTCCGTGTCTGAGATGTCGAGTTCATCGTAATCGACATAGAAGTAGAGGCTTTCGCACGGCTGCACGCTTTGGTTCTCGATCTCGATCCGCACTCCGGAGGAAAACGGCATGGGGAAGTAGCAATTTAGCGCCACGCCCCCGCCGAGGTTCCCGTGGATCTCGGGAGCGCAGACCGCGTTGAAGGCGGCGCTTTGAAAGTTCGCCGCGATGCCGTGCCCTAAGCAGAAGAAATCTCCGAGCGGGCATTCGATGCTGGGCGACGGTTCGCCGTCCCAGAACGCGCGCAGGACCATCTTGCGCAAGTACAAAGGATCCTTGTGGTTAACGGTTAGCCAGAGGTGGCGGATAACGCCCGCGCCTCCTGTGTCTGCCAAGACGGCGGCCTCGCCGGCGGCGACAGAAACCCAGTCTTTATTGCCGCCAGTACGGTCCCAGCTGGAGAACCGGCGTGTGCGGCCCGGCCTCTGGCTTGCGACGTCCCTAAGAAGCATACTAGGCTATGATTGCTGCTGGACCCCGTTGACATCCACCCGAGCGGTGACCATGCTCGAGGCGCCGCTAACAGACGCTGTTACGTAACCGGTTCGACCGCTCATTGCCGAAACGTCCGTAGAGACGTCGACAGAGCCGCCTGCCGGAACAGTTGCGTTCTGGCTCGTTCGGCTGATAGAGACCCCCGTTCCCGAGAAGTTCACCGTGAAGTCGTCCGAATGATTCTCCGCAGTCTTTAGAGACAGAGTGAAAACGGCCGAGTCGCCGATTCCGATCGGCGAGTTTTTTGGTTTGAGTGACGGTACGTGATGAGACATTACATTTTCCTCCCGAGCGATTATATTCGCCGAGTTCGAGCAAATACCTTTATGAAGCCAAAAGCCACGCCTGCCTTAGGTCCAACGTCCTACCCATGGACTCGAGGCGTTGATATTCTTCCCAACCTAGGTGTCGCGCAAGCTCCTGCTTAGCGATTCGGCTTGTTTCTTGAATTGCCGGGTGAATACCTCTTTCCACACCAACACGTACTCGATCGACGACCGAAAAGAGCTGGACGGCAGTCGGCTCGTTGCCTGTTTTCGCCGCCGCTATGCCCAAATGCAGCAGCGCCAGCGTTGCGCCGTCCGTGTCGGACAGACCGATGAAGATCGGAAGGCATTCGCCCAGGTAGGCTTTCGCGTCTTCGTAATCTTCGAGGTGGATGGCAATCTCGCCCAACAGAGCCAACGCCTTGCCCACATACCAGCGGTTGCGCAGCTCTCGCTGAATGGCCAGGCTCTCTTCGATCGGTACGCGCGCGTCAGCGTACTGCTGCGAGTCATATGCGACGCAGCCGATATTCATCAGCGAGGCCGCCACCCGGGCGCGATCGCCCAGATTGCGAGCCATTTCAAGCGCTTGCTGGTATCTCTCCCGAGCCAAATCGAGGTCTCCTCGGTCGCTAGCCACCATGCCAAGATTGTGAAGGGCGGCGGAGGTGCCGCGGTCGTCACCAAGAGTTTTGTATGAGTCAAGCGCCAGATTGTGATACTTCTCTGACCCGTCCAGGTCGCCCTGTGGAAGGGCGAGGACACCGATAGCGTTGTAGGCCGAGGCACGGACGCCCTCGGCAACGTCGCTGGCTCCATCCAGCAGGTCGTGCAGCCA
>JACDEQ010000275.1 GCA_013816225.1 Armatimonadota bacterium
GTCCGTGAAGTGTGCCGCTGCTATCAGCTCGTCGCGTGCCCGCAGGGCGAATTTGTAGTCACCTGTGAGGCGGTAAGCCATGCTCAGCGACACGACTCGCTCGATGGTTTTGCGGCTTTGGTGCAAGAGGCGCGGTCCGATAAGCTGGCGCGTGACCACGGGGACCGTCATGTACCTACGCGCGATGTCGGTATTCCGGTCGATCAGCGCGTCTAGCGTCTGGTCTCGCCGCGCGAGCGACTTGATCCTGCTCTCGTCCGCCTCCGTAAAGATGAGCCGTGGGTGGCCACGTTGACCTTCATAGGCGGCCGCGATCGTAGTTAGGACGCAAAGCAGAATAATCGAGCGAATTTTCATCTTTTCATAGCCATTTAGACCGGCCCTACCGCCGCCGGACGTAAACATGGTACGAACGACTAATCGTTGAGTTACGGGTCCGCGTCATTCTACGACAATTGCGCGCGGGCTTATGGTTTCGGAGATGGGTTGGCTGCCCCCCAGGGATTCGAACCCCAACTGCCTGGGCCAGAACCAGGTGTTCTGCCTTTAAACTAGGGGGCAGCAGCGGGCGCAATTATACCTTTCGGACTAAATCCGGTCTGCATCCTTGTGCGCTTCGAAATCGTCGGTTATACTGTAGTAGCTGGTACAAAAGAATGGGAAGGACTTCCGATGCGAAGGAACGCATACTGGACAGTGCCCTTGCTCTAATCCAAGAGCGGGGATACGCGAACGTCGGTGTCGAGGACATCATGCAGACTGCGAAAGTGGGCAAGAGCAGCTTCTACCACTTCTTCAAGTCCAAGGAGAAGCTCGGCGAAGCTGTCGTCGACGAATACACGCGCAGAACTTGCAAAGACCTCTTCGACCGAGCATTCGCAGCTGACATCCATCCCCTCCAACGCTTTCACAAGCTCACCGCAATGCTACAAACGGATACCAGGCCGATCGTGGGCTGCCTCGGAGGGAACGGCGCGGCAGAACACGCGAACAACTCTGAACCACTGAGAATAAAGACCGACGCGTTCCTGGACCAGATCGTTGGACGATTCGAAGACACCTTCGCGGAGGCGGTTTCCGAGATGGATCTCCACCCTGATGCGCCAACGCACGACCTGGCTGCCGCATCAGTTGCCTACTTGCAGGGCCTGTTTCTTTTATGCAAAGTGAAGCAGTCGTGGGAACCGATGACAACGCTGGGGCCGATGGTCGAGCATCTTTGGCACCCGTACCTCGTCTAGGCTATCGTGCGACTCGGCCCTTGAGCACCCTTTTCACATACTGGCTGAGCGCCGATTGTGTGAACGGTTTGTCCAACACATTCTCTCCTCGTTCGACGGTGTGGCCGTGATGCCCGGACGAGTACAGAACTGCGACCTTCGGATGTCGGCTCTTAATCGTTGCTGCGACGTGAGATCCTTCTTGATCTGGCAGCACAAGGTCGATGATGAGCAGGTCGAGCTTTTTGAATCCTTCCTTTGCTAGTCTAAGGGCATCCGCTCCGGTATCAGCCACCCTTACCAGATAGCCGTCCTCTTTGAGCGTCTTCGCCGCGAGTTCGCGGGTCTCAGCGTCAGGGTCCACAATGAGTACCGAATCGACTCTGCGCTCCTGCGGAAAGAGTTGCAGTCCGTCTGGAGCGGACTGGGCCACGTTGGCCTTCGGCAACAATATCCTGAACGTAGATCCCTTGCCGGGCTTGCTCTTTGCGGTAATTTGGCCGCCCGACTGATTGATAAGGCCGTAGGCCGTGGAGAGTCCGAGCCCCGTGCCTTGCCCGACCTCTTTGGTCGTAAAAAATGGTTCGAATATCCGCGCAAGCGTCTTGTTACCCATGCCTGCTCCCGAGTCGGTTACGGTCAGTTCTACAAAGTCATTAGGAAGCTCGCTTCCGGACTCCACCTCTGTAACGTTGCGAGTCGTAAACAACAGAATTCCGCCATTGAGCATTGCGTCGCGCGCATTCACGGCAAGATTCACGAGCACTTGCTCGAACTGGGGTGGACCGACTAGGACCGGATGTAGGTCTTCCTCAAGGTCGAGCTTGACCTTGATGTCCGCCCCCAAAAGTCGCGAGAAGATGGTCTCTGCGTTCCGTACGATTTGGTTGAGGTCGGTCAATTTGGGCTGAATCAACTGCTTTCGTGCGAAAGCCAACAAGTGCCTCGTCAGCTCGGCGGCGCGCAACCCCGCTTTGTTGATGTGAGCAACGCTCGAGTAGGCCGGATGGTCCGGAGCAAGTGCTGCCTCGGCGAGTTCGGCGTGGCCGAGGAGTGCGGTAAGAATGTTGTTGAAATCGTGAGCGATGCCGCCTGCGAGCCGCCCAATGCCTTCGAGCTTTTGCGATTGGATCAGCTGCTCTTCGAGAAACCTAAGGTCCGTGATATCGAGAAGGAAGCACCTTGTGTTCACGAAACCGTCTTCCCAGGCGGTGTCCGAGTTGATGATTACGCGCTTCGTCGTCCCATCCTTGCAACGCATGCTTGTCTCGAGGTTCTGGATGGACTCGCCCCTCATTTGCCGGTCCACAATCCGCTGCATCTCCACCTTGTCCTCGCAGAAGTCGCTGATATTGCGGCCGACGTATTCATCTCGACCGTATCCGAGCATATCGAGCTCGACTCGATTTGCGCTCAAAATAACTCCGTCCTGGTCTTGGATGTGAAGTCCCACGGCAGAATTCTCGAAGAAACCGGCCAGGTCTTGGTCCTTTCGTCGAAGCTCTTGCTCGGAGTAACTGCGGACAAGGTATCCGTTTACCTTGCTGAGGCCGACACCCAGCATTGTGTTATCGTGCTCCGATGGAAAATCTGGCCTGGCCGAACCGGCCATGAAAGTTCCCTGCCGCAGTTCGGGCGCAAGCTTGTGCATGGCGACGCAGACCTCGCGGCCGTCGGCGGAAATCTTGATCGACGTCTGCGACCATCCTGCGGCGGAAGACGATGCCGATGCGATCCTTCGGCAAGCTTCTAGCCACGCAGTCGGTTCGTCGCCCTGTTGCGCCAAGCGCAGAGTTTCGCGCGATCCGCCACGAATGGCATCGGTGGCCAAGTAGACGAACTCGAGATCGAGGATTTGCAGAAGTTTAGCCGCCAACCTCTCAAAGACGTAATCAACATCCCGTGTCGCCCACACGGTGTAGAGGGAAGTTAGGGAAATTACGTCCCTGAGGCTTCGCCGTAGGCGCTTTACTTCACCTGTCGCCGACTCTTCCCTGCGCTGCCCGCTGGGCCCGTCGACAACCCGTTCGCGCTTCGGATCGCTCTCCTTCATAGACTGTTTAGATCCTTCGATTGGTTTCTTCTTCCTACACCTACCTACGCTCAGCGGCGAAGTAATCGTCACGCGTCAGTGACTGATCTTGGGCCAATACTCCGCAAATGTGAACCCGGGGCTATTCTCGGAATTGTGACAAGGGAGGCACGCTTGTTCGCCTGCCTTCCCGTACGCCGCATATGGACGGCGATTGTGTTTGGACCCTGGGCCATGACAACTCTCGCATCCCACGTTGGCAACCTTGGGGGTTGTCTCGATGCTTTTG
>JACDEQ010000054.1:0-7235 GCA_013816225.1 Armatimonadota bacterium
GCCAAAGACAGCCCGTCGTAAAGGTTGGTCGTATTTCCCGGCACGATACGATTGATGTTCTCTTTAATAAGGTCTTTATTGATTACCTTTCTCGGCGGCATCAAAACGTCGACCACTTCTTCGAAAGTCACGATGCTGAGCACGTCTTCCGGTGACAAGAGATCCACTACATAGGCGCACGCCTTCTTCACGTAATCGAGCGGCTCGCCCTCCATCGAGCCGGAGCGGTCGATCACGAGGCAAAGATTGAGAGGCGTCCGCGCCCCGCCGAACGCCCCGTCCACTCCCTTGAAATTGATGAGGAACTGCTCGCGTGCCGGGCTATTAGCGAGCGCACACGGCCGTCCGGCAATCACCTCGACCTCGAGGCCCTTCGTCGGCATGCCCGGCATCGTTTGCGTGCCGCTGGGGTCGCCGATCATCTGCGTGCGGTGCGGGTCGTTGGTAAGCTGCGTTTTGTTGGGGTCCATTCTTACTCCAGGCGGAAGGTCGTGCTCCCGATTGTGACGAAGTCGCCGGGGCGAAGCGCCATTTCTTGGACGCGCATTCCGTTGACAAGAGTTCCGTTCGTGCTCCCGAGATCTCGAACGAGCACGCCGCTCGGGGAAGGCGTGAAGGACGCGTGCCGCCGACTGGCAGCCTGATCGAATGCCAGCGCCCCCTCCCTGCCCAGCACCAAGTCCGAGCGGAGTGGGAATTTCTGGCCCGAAATCGGCCCGCTGGTCGCCACAAGCGAAAAGGTTTGCGCCGTCTGAACCTGTGGCAAGCCGGCGGCGACGGGCGCGAGAGGTTGCCGGTCGCTGGCCACCGCAACAGTCGACGGACTCCTTAGAAGAAAGCGGAGACTGAAGGAGCCGATATTGATGGTATCCCCATGGTTCAACAGGGCCTCGGGAACGCGAATCCCGTTGTGCCCGATCCCGAGGGCCGATCCGCCATCCACCAAGCGGTAGTTGCCGCCTCCGCGGACAATACATGCGTGCATCGGCATCACGTTTGGATCGCCGAAGAGCGGCACGTGGGCGCTTTCGCTTCGTCCGATGAAAGTCTGCGGCGCGTCGACGATCCACTCTTTGCCTTCGTTCCTGCCGAGTTCCAGCCGCACCCACGCCTTTCGTCCAAGAATCTCAACGATTCCTATAAACAATCCTATGGCTGCGCCCATCGCTGCGCTCGCGATTGCTCTTGATACTAGGCCAACTTCGCCCGTTAGTTGTCCGCTAGCTCTGAGCAGCGCCGGGCCGACGATCGAGCCTACCAAGTCGAAAACAAGACCGCCAACGGCTCCTCCGATCATGCCCCCGATCGCGCCCTGAATGCCGCGCCGCAAAGACCGCGAACCCAGGCCGTGCATGACTCCGAGGAGGCCGCCGAACGGTACGAAGACTAGCATCCTGGCGGGTACGACGAGGGGGTTCGCTCCTCGCTGCAGGTCGAAGATAGCCGGACCAAAGATCGCCGTGGCGAGTGTGCCGCCGAGCTGTAGCCCCACGTACCCACCGAACCCACCGAGCAAAGCGCCTAGAAGCAGCCCTCTTAGGAAATGCGTTCGGCTGCCCTGGATCCAGCCCGAAATGGCGCCGATGGTTCCTCCTATGCAAGCTCCGACGATGAAGGAAAACACCATCTGCCAGCCTGCGAACGATTCGCCGAGGCCAGGTGCGAAGGGCTCGGTCACCGCCCAGCCGGCAAGCCCGGCCGCTCCCGCCGCGATCATCATGAAGAGGAGCTTCCCCATGGCTACCCTTCGAAGCGGAACTTGACCGCCCCAAACTGCACAGTATCACCCGGGTAAAGTTCGGCTTCGGCCTCGATTCGCTGGCCGTTTACGAACGTTCCGTTTGCACTGCCGGCGTCTCTAATGAAAACTGCACCTTCGCGCCTCTCGATTTCGGCGTGCTTCCGGCTCACGGTCGGGTCGGCAACCTGAAGCTCCGCCTCGCGCCCGAGGACCGACATTCCGTCGGCAATCTCAATCGTGATATCGCCGACAAGCCTCGGCGACGTCGACAAGACGGCGGCCGGCGGGGAGCCGATCTTGCAAGCGCACGAGCCATCCTCCGCGAAGGCTTGTACGCAGTATTGGCAGTGCCCTTCGGGGACTATAGGAGCCGCTTCGAACGGCTCGGCCCCGGCCTCGTCGTCCGTTGGAGTTGCTCCAGGAATCTGAACACCCAACTTCTGCAAGCCGTCGGCTACGGTTCCCTCATTCGAGCGTACCGCCCTCAGGATAAAGTACAGGGCGCCCGCGCCGATCCCTAGCGCAATGAGCCAAGCAATCCCGGTGACGAAGGGCGAGCGTTCCGCCTCCGGCTTCGGCGCGGCCGCGACGTCCTTATCCACCGCGTCGCGAACCGTAATGGCGAACGTCTGCACGAGCTCGTCGCGCGTCACCGGCATTCGAAACACCTGTGGCGGCGAAGCCTTGTCGGCTCCACCGGAAACGTACTTAACGACGAACTTCACATCCCCGAACGGCACCGCGAAAAAGGTTGCCGCCCCGTTTTCCACGGGCTGCGTCTGGCTGTAGTCACCCTTGCTCGCTAGCACGGTGCCTTTCTGGATCGGCTCACCCCTGGAGAAAGCCTCGATACGAACCTGGCCGATGCGCCACTCATCTTTTTCGACCACCCATGCTCCGTTCTCGATAAGGGCGACTTTCTTTGTAGCGACATTGCCGCTCTTGGGAATGTAGGCGACGATCACGCCGGACTCGTTCTCCTTGGATATCGTTACGGCTACCTCCTCGGTGGTGAATGCCCTTCCCCCCGCAGGCATGGCCTTTGGCATTTCCGCCAGCACCCATACCTCGCGCTCCATTTTTCCCTCGAATCGGACCTTGACATCCGCGCTAACAGCCGCGCCGAACACCAAAAGCAGCAACAAGAGGCTAAAGATCTTCGAGGTCTTCGATTTCATCTTCATCCTTCCATTCATCAGACTCGCCGAGCGTACGCCCGAGAAGCCCCGCTTCGATATTTGCCTTGGCACTCGGCAAAGTGTCGGCGACCTCGGTCGCCAAATACCCGACTTCGCCACCGATCTTTTCCACCAGGAGATCGGCCGCCGCGCCGTGCCAAAACGCAGCCAAAGCTGCAGCCGCCTGCGCCGGTATCCCACCCGCGAGAAGCGCGGCAACCACGCCCGTCAGAACGTCCCCGGTTCCCGCAGACGCAAGGCCGGGGTTGCCAGTCGGGTTTATTGCGACATCGAAGTTCGGCGACACGATGACCGTGTAGGCACCTTTGAGCAGAACGGTCTGGCCGAACATTTCGGCGATCCTGCGCGCAGCGCCCACCCTGTCTCTGCGCACTGATACGACTTCCGTTTTGAGAAGCCGTGCGGCCTCGCCTTCGTGCGGCGTCATGATCGCCGGGCCGCGCGGTGCGACGTCGAGCTCCGATAGCCAGAACAGCGCGTCCGCATCCAAAACCCACTTCGATTCGATCTCGGTCCAAAGTTGGCGAAGCAACTCCCCAACAACCGGCGATCGGCCGAGGCCCGGTCCGATCGCAATGACATCACATTGGCTGGCGGCCTCCTTGATCATTCCGACCCCATCCGGGGAAACAAACCCTTCGGTCTGTCCAAGGCGAAGCACAGGGCATTCAGCAAGGTGCGAGCGTACGCCTTCGATCACAAAGTCGGTGCCTGCGGCCATTACAAGACCTGCGCCCGCGCGCATCGCCCCACGGGCCGCGAGCGCAGCTGCACCGGGATAGCGATTGCTGCCTGCGATGGACAGAACCACGCCGGTGTTGTGCTTATGCGAGTCGAGCGTGCGCACCGGAAATGTGCCCGATGCCCACCAGTGGTCAAGTAAAAACGCGTTCCCGGCCTCCACGGCGAGTTCGTCTGGCAGGCCGATGTCCTCGACCTGCCACTCCCCGGCAGCAGTCATGCCTTCGTTCTGGAACAGGAAGGGCTTGGGCAGGCCGAAAGATACGGTGAGGTTGGCGCTGACGTAGCTGCCTTTCGCCAAGCCGGTGTCGGCATCGATGCCCGTGGGGACATCCGCGGCGACGATAAGGGCCATCGCGTTGTTCGTGGCTTCCACCAGCCGCAATATCTCTCCTCTCGGAGCGCCTTTAGCGCCTGTGCCGAGGATCGCGTCCACGATGATGTCGAAGTCGTCGATCCGGCCGAGTGCGCGGTCGTAGTTCTTGGTGCCCACCGTGAACAGGCGGACCTCACTCTCGACCAGCCGACGGTATTGAATCAACGGGTCCCCGGCGAGCAACCCGGGTTCGGTCGCGAGGAGAGCTGTCACGTTATGGCCCTCCTGATCGAGAATCCGCGCGGCCGTGAGACCGTCACCGCCGTTGTTTCCGGGTCCGCAAAGGATCAGTATCTCGGTGTTTTCCAGCGACACGCGCGAGACCGCGTGCGCAAGCATAACCCCGGCCCGTTCCATCATGAAGAGGCTCTCGACTCCGAATTCGGAGCTTGCCTCGCGTTCGATCTCACGCATCTGCTCGGCTGTGACGATTCTCACGGGGTTCTCTCCATCCGGATTCTGCCGCCGCAGCCGATGTGCTTATAAAGGCGGCCTCCCTTCAGCGGGCGAGATCGCGGCAGCCGCACGCCGCAGGCCTCGCAGCGAACTGCGTACGGTTTGGGCATCGGTCGCCGCACGCAGTTGTAAGAATGGGTGACGCTCGCGGCAAGCCCCAATGCTTGCATCGCGGCGCGCCATTCCGGCCCGTGAGGACGAGCTTTGCGGCCGAACCGTTCGAAGACCACAAGGTGCGCGTACTCATGGAGCAATGTTTCCCGGGCACGCTCGGGCGTCGTCAAGAGATTTGCGCTCAAGCAGATTGCAGATTCCCGCAAATACGCCCGCCCCGCCGTCACAGGATAGTTCCTCCACCTAACAACGACTTCGCGTTTCAACGGGAAAATCGCCGCAGCTTCCGCAAGAGTGCTGTGGACGCACGCGTCAATGTCCACACCCGGTTCTTTATCGAACGGCAGGGCAGGCTGATGAACCTTCGCTCCAACTAATCCCTTAAAAAACATCGGGCCCGCTTGCATTATGCACTCGGGCCCAAAGATCAGGCGAACCTTACAATCGCAGCGGGACGCTCGACACCTTCTTGCGGTTGGGGCCGATCTCGGCGAACGTGATGTTCACCATGTCGCCGTGCTTGTAGTCGCCTATCGCTTCCTTCAACGATTCCGGAGAAGTGATCTTGACATCGCCGAGCTGGGTGATGATCGATCCAGCCACGACCCCCGCGTTCGCGGCAGGCGAATCCGGTTCGACGGAGACGACCACAACGCCTGGTCCACCCGAGAGGTTGGACATTTCCCGTGTGTTCAGGGCACGGACATTCACGCCGAGGCGAACCGGTCCGGAGATCGGCTCCCCATCGGGGCGAGGCAACTCTCGAGGAGCCTCGCGCGGAGGCATCGGTATTCCTGGGAAGTCCTCGAATCCTGGCGGCATCTCCTGCCGTCTGCGCTCGACTACCGGCACCTCGGGCCGCTTGCTGGGCGTGACGCTGAACGTCTTGGTAGCGCCGCCTCGTACCGCGCGAACCTCGATCGCCTTGCCCGGTGCGGTGAGGAGCATTGCCTCGCGGAGGTCCTGCTCGCCGGAAATCGCCTTCTTGGCGATCTCGATTACGATATCGCCCTCGTTCAGGCCTGCAACGTCTGCGGGAGACTTCGGCTCGACACGTCGAATGATCGCGCCTGATTTGATACCGAGTTCCTCGACCTCGTAGCCCTTCAGGTCGGAAGGCTCGACCCCCAGGTAGGAGCGGCTGATCACGCCATCTTTAAGGAGTTGCTCGGCGATAATCTTTGCGGTATTCGAAGGGATCGCAAATCCGACGCCGTTGCTGTATCCGGTCATCGAGTTGATCGCGCTGTTGATGCCGATCACTTCCCCTTTGTAATTCAATAGCGGGCCGCCCGAGTTGCCCGGATTGATGGCCGCATCGGTCTGGATCATGTTGAAGTACCCGCGCACGCCACTCCGCAGTTCGTTGTCCGGGACGAGGTTTTGCCGGCCCAAAGCGCTTACGTGGCCGAACGAAACCGATTCCGCGAGGCCAAAAGGGGCGCCGATCGCTACCGCGATTTGCCCCGGCTTCACCGTGGAGCTATCCGCGAACCTCGCCGCAGGAAGGCCGGTCCGGTTAATTTTGATTAGGGCGATATCGTTGAGCGAGTCGTCCGCGTCGCGGATCACCGTGCCCTTCTCCTCGCGGCCGCTGTGCAGGATTACGCTCACATCTTTAGCGCCCGCAACGACGTGGGCGTTGGTCATGACGTAGCCGTCCGCGCGGAAAATGATTCCGGAGCCTTCACCCCGGCCGGTTCTTATGAGCACGACGGACGGCGCCACCTGCCCGACAAGGTTGGTGCTCGCGGCGTCTAGAGTCGCCAGCGCACTCAATTCCTTTCCGCCCATGGCGGACAGCTCCGTGTCGGCGAGAGCGGAGCGCTGAGTGTTGAGGAACACCACGGTTCCCGCAGTCCCCACCGCCGCGCCAGCAATCAGCGCCCAACCGAATTGCGATTTGAGCAGTTTTCCGAATACATTCATCCTAATTGTTCACCTCGATTTGTGTTTAGCTTAACCGCGCTTGTCCGAAAATCGTTTCACACCGCGTTCGATGTCTCTAAGCTTTACGTTGAATTCGGCGGCAAGGTTAGCCGTGGTCTTGCCGTCTAGTATCATTAGAGACGCCTTTCTTGCCACTGAAG
Organism: Armatimonadota bacterium; assembly: GCA_013816225.1. Taxonomy (GTDB): domain Bacteria; phylum Armatimonadota; class Fimbriimonadia; order Fimbriimonadales; family ATM1; genus JACDEQ01. Next base: position 6,718 of record JACDEQ010000054.1, read on the forward strand.
CCTTGCCTCTCGACGCTGCCAGGCAAGCTGCAACTTGATCGAAGCTCAGCCCGTCGCTTCGCAACTCGCTGACCAAAGCCTTCTCGACCTCGAACACCGAGGTCGCGTTGGAGGTCCAAGCAGTCTCGCGTTCCGGATCGCTCTTCTGAAATGCCGAAACTACGGAACGCATCCCTTCACGGGGCAGGTCGCCTTCGATCGCGATCCAAACTTCGGAAACCCTCACGTTGACGAGGTCCTCCTGACCTCTCCAAGGCGGCCTTCCGGATCGCGTTCGGACTTGGTAGATGGTCATGTTCGCCGCGCCGTCGGTATACCGCAGCGCCGCCATCGTCCGGGATGCGCCGGTTATGGCGTCCGCGCCGATGAAAAGAAATCCGTACGGCATGCCAAGAGGATTAATCGGCGTGAATCCAACCGCTTTTGCAAGGACCGAGAGGTTTTCTTGCTTAGCGGGGGCGCGGATGCTGATCTCCTTCGGGCGTCCCACGAAGCGCTTCTCGAAGACATCCTTGGGC
>JACDEQ010000054.1:7245-10530 GCA_013816225.1 Armatimonadota bacterium
TTCGGAAACTGAATGCTCAGGGTGTTGCTGAGGACTTGCTTCGCGCCGCCGGGGCTGGTCCATTCGACCCTTAGCAGGACCGACTTGGCATCGTCGATCCAGTACCGTCTCGAAAATAGGGATTTCGAAGCCTTCGGGGTCAATTTGATGCGCATGGCCTTCCTGCCGGCGACGGTCTCCTTGGCTTCCTCATTGATCATATAGTTTCGGGTGAGAAGCCGATGACGCCGGTCCGAGTCGCTTCTCGCCGCCATTTTGAGCGGCGAGTCCTGAATCGTAAGTTCGCTTTTGTCAGGATTGTAGGAGACTCGCTGTTGGCCGTCGTCGATAATCGTGAAGCCTTGCTTCTGAATCGGAGCAAGGACGAGGACCTTGTTCGCTCCGGAACTTGACTGATCGCGGCGCACGCGCACGGTGTCGTTGCTGCCCCAGGGAGTCCACTCGCGGATGCACGTGTAAGTGGTTTTACCGTCCTTTTCGATCGCTTGGCGGACCAACTTTTCCGCTCTCGTGTCTGGGAGCGAATTCGAGAGGATAGGTGCAGCAAATAACAGCGCGAGCGCGAATAGTCGGTTCATCGATGCCGCGACGCTAGTTGCCCTCGAGACCGGCGGGCAGAGTGTTTGCGGGGAACGCGCTCGCGGCGTTGTTCCAGTCCTGGTCCAGGGCGATTTCCTGGCTGGCTGTTAGGTTGTTTTGACCGGTGTTCGGATCGTCCCGGAAATATAAAACGCCGAATGCGGCTACGGCTGCGGCTGCCAGGGCGACGGCCATTCGCCAACTCGGCCAAATCGCCATCGTATCTGCTTTTGCGGTCTCGGCTCGAAGGTTTCTCATCGCAGATAGGAGACGAGCCTCGAACTCCGGATCAGGCTGGCGGCCGGGCATTTTGGATACCAAGTGCTTCAGGGCAACGCAGCTATCGTAAGACTTGGCACACCGAGCGCACCCCTGCAAATGGGTCTTCACACGGAGCATTTCGTCCCCGCTGAGTTCGCCATCCATATAGGGCGACAATCGGTTCAAGACATAGGTGCAGTTCATATTTCGTCGAGGCGCGCATACTTGTCCGGGCGCGCATTGATAAGATGTGTGCGGAGCTGCTTCCGGCCCCGATGAATTCGCGATCGGACCGTGCCGATCGACGTTTTCATCACTTCCGCGATCTCCTCATAGGAAAATCCTTCGAGGTCCGCCAGCAGAACGGCGATGCGAAAGTCCGGAGTCATCTTGTTGAGCCCTTCTTGGACCTCGGCCTCCATCTGTTCGGTCATGAGCAGCCTCTCCGGCGAGCCCGCATGATCGGGAACGTCCCACGTGGACCCCGTTTCGGGATGTGGCTCGTCCAGGCTGGTCGTCCGCAGCTTTGCGCGACGGCGCATCTCGTCGATATGCGCGTTCGTCATGATTCGGTACAGCCAACTCGTGAACGGGAGCGTGGGGTCGTAGCGATGGAAGAACCGGAACGCCCGAATGTAGGACTCTTGGACCAGGTCTTCCGCATCGGAGCGGTTGCCGGTAAGCCTGAGGGCCAAGTGGTACGCCTGACGCTGCGTAAGCGAAAGCAAGCTCTCGAATTGCTCGCGCTCCGCGCTCATGCTCGCAGACAATAGTTCGGCGCTCGTTGCTGACACGTTGCAGTTCTCCTTGTTATCCACACCTACAGAAACCTATCATATTATAGTTCCAATAACGGCAAACCCCCGCAACGCTGTGAAGGACATAGGGCGATGTCGGGCGAACTCAAATTGGTTACCGGTGAGCCCTCGAAAACCTCCGACCACACTCGTTCCCTTGGACGCCCGCATCGTTCGAATCGTTCTGCAGCGCCCGGGGATCGTGCGCGGCGAACTGGCGGAGGCCCTCGGCATCAGTCCCGCCGGCGCGGCAGTAGCGGCTCGTGATTTGGTACATCGGGGCGCCCTTATGGAATCCGGACAAGCTCCGAGCCAGGGCGGACGGCCTGCGACGCGCCTTCGCATCGCCCCAAGACTGGCCGCCGCCTTTGCTCATGCGATCAGCCACTCGGGGTTGCAGTCCGGCCTGGTCGATGCGTCCGGAGCCGTCTTGAAGTTGACATCGCCGCGGTCCCTCAAAGCCAAAGACGTTGCCTGCCGAGTCCAAGAAGCCGAGGAGGAGCTCGCGCCGTTTTCGGATGGCATCAACATCGCCGGTTCAACCCTCGTGATGCCCGGTTCGCCGCACCCGGATTATCCGCACTTGGGTAAGGCGCCGTGGCTGTTCGGGGCACGTGAATTGGACGCCGATCGGCCCATTCTCACGAACGCCGAGGCGTTGTTGAGATCGGAGTGTGCTTTGGAGCAGGGTCTGTTGAACGCACTCGGCCTTGCCCTCGATCTGAACGATGGCGCGTCCGCAGTGATCCTGACCCCACAAGGCTCGCGGGTCTTACTGAATCTCATGGGGATGAGCGGCCCCGAGGAGACCTATGTACGCCCGGTGTTCGCGCAGCGCATTCGGGAATATGCCAAGAGAGTGGACAGTTCGCTGGGGCTTCGGTTGGAGGAGGGGATGGACGCGGCGGAGGCGCTGCACCTCTGCGAATCGGAGGGCGATATCGTGGCGTGCGCGGTTGTCGACGAGACCTCGGATGCCGTCAGCAAGTTCGTCGCGAGCCTCGCCCGGATGGTTCGCCCGGTGAACCTCGTGGTGGCGTCTTGGCTCTTCGCCGCGAAAGTCTGCCAGCCGGACGACATCCGCAGGCGCGTCCGCCGCATGTGCCCGCCCGGCGTCGTGAGTCGGCTCGCCTTCCGCTGCACCGAGGCCGACGAGCACTCGCACCTCATCGGCGGCGCCCTCTGCGCGATCGATAGCTGGCTGGCGAAGCTCGAGGGCGCAAAGGCGTAACCGCTGCGTCACTTCTTTGGCCGCTTGCCTTTCTTCAGGGCGTCGCATAGCTTCTCTAGTTCAGACGTGTACTTGTCGTGTTCTTCGACTCGCGAAAGTCGGCGATCCAGAAGGCACGGACGCGGTCGAGCCAGCGCATGCGATATGTGCCGTCGGCTGCCGCCTCGTCGTGCTTCTTGGTCAGCTCGTCGCTGAAATGTAGTTGTCGAGGCGTATCGGGAACAGCTTGTCGCACCCGTACTTCTTCTCGGACTCCATCGCCTGGATAATCTCGTCTACCACCGGCTGGCGGGCGAGGTTTGGATAGACGCCGCCACGGGAAAAGTCCTAGGCGGCGATGGTTACAAAGGAAGCGAATCCGCGAAGAACGAGTCGGAGAGGTAGCCGACGTTCACGTTGCCGAGGACGGCCCGGTGC
>JACDEQ010000055.1 GCA_013816225.1 Armatimonadota bacterium
CCCATGTACGCCGCCGCTTCGGGGTTACTCGTAGCAGTTCACATACCTAGTATCACGCATGGGTACACTTGCGTAAAGAGACTTTTGCGTAACAGCCCCGTAACATGAAGAAACAAGAAGACGCCCCATACTCCAGGAGTTGGCCCGTTTGGACGCAGGGGTATGAGGTCCGGTGGATCGTAGAGCGAGAAGACTCCACGGCATGCCACTTGTACATCCAGGGCAAGAACTGGCAGGGAGTTGCTAATCAACCGTCGGAGGTGAAAGACTCTTACGACGTGTGGTTACGGGGCAAGGGGTTGGCAAAGTACTACCATCCGGAACGACACAAGAAAATAGTACGAGACTTTTCTTACTGCCCCGACACGACATTGGGCTACATTAAATTTGCTAACAAATACGGCCCCTTGGGAGTGAAAATGACCACCGACGCGCCTCTGACGAGTCAATTCCGGGAGCACCCCTACCCATGGCTTCCTGAACCCTTGTACTCATGGACGTTGGCGCGAGCCCTTCTTTACAATTGTGTTAAGCCTTGGGACTTAGCTGTAGAACTCGCTGGCGCGCAGAATCGCGCCGCGGCTAGGCCGATAATCGAAGAGCTTGTAGAAGGATGGGGCTTCAGTCTCCTGGGCGCAAGCGATTATCAGCGCGACTCATGGGTAGCCTTGGTTCGGAACAGAACAATATTTTACGTAAACCTCGAACTCGCACATCTCACCCAACCGTACATAGATCAGAACAAGGGCTATATCCGCCTATATCCCAAGAGCCTGCTCGGGACCATGTATGCCATGTTCGCCGACGAAGTTTTAGGTTATGGCCGCCCGCCGAGCCCCTGCCTATCTTGCGGAAGATACTTCAGTCCACCGACTCGTAGGCGTCAATACTGCTCGGTTCGCTGCCGCATGCGAGCACACCGAGCCAGACGGCAATGAGAGTTGGTGGTCACTGTAAGCCATGACAGCAAATGACGGGCATGACAGTACATGAAAGTTGCTGTCAGGTAGCCACAAAGGTCCTATCTGAACCTAAATTACCAGGGTAAATGACACCAATGACGGTAATGACGCTAACCTCTTCTTTTTAGAGTTGAGAATAAAAGTAAAAGAACTCTCCCCCAGCCCCTCTGGTATACGTTATGGTATACCGGCTCACAAACCGACGAATTCGCACCTGGTAATTTAGGTTCAAAACCGTGGTAGGGCGTGAGGGATTCGAACCCACGACCCGCTGATTAAGAGTCAGCTGCTCTACCAACTGAGCTAACGCCCCACGGAGCGGCTATTTTACCCAGAAGACGGTTTCGGCGTTGAGGGTGGTTTGGGCAGCCATTTGCGCCGGGGTTACCGCAAATAGCTCGGCTAGGCGGCTGTTGATGAGTGGGATCATGGCGGGTTCGTTGGGCTTGCCGCGATACGGGTGAGGGGTCAGGTAGGGAGCGTCGGTTTCCAGGAGGAGGCGGTCGATTGGGATTGTGGCGATGGTTGCTCGGAGGTCGTCCGCGTTTTTATAGGTAATCGGACCGTCGACCCCGAAGTGGCACCCGAGGGCGACCCCGCGGGCTGCGTCTTCGGTTGTTCCGCCGAAGCAGTGCAGGACCATCGCGCAACGGCGGGCATCGAGGCGCTCGATCCAGTCCAGGAGGTCCTTATATGCCTCACGGCAGTGAAAGACGACCGGCATGTCGAGTTCCGCAGCCAGCGCCAGGTGGTCGGTGGTCGCGAGGCGCTGCTCGTCGGGTGTCGAGTAATCCCAGTGGTAATCCAGCCCTATCTCGCCGATCGCGACGCTCTTGGGGTGCCGGGCCAGTTCTTCGATAGCCGCAAGTTCGGCCGACGTGTATTTGGCGGCGTTGGTCGGATGCCAGCCGACGCAGGCGTAAACCGCCTCGTGTCGATCGGCCAGAGCGACCGCGATCCGGGAGGATTCCGTGTCGCATCCGACCACGATGACGCGGTCCACCAGATTCTCTCGAGCGCGGGCGAGCGTAGAGGAGACGTCGGGGAAGTGGTCCGCAAAGTTAAGATGGCAGTGCGTGTCAACCATGGCCGCCGCCTCGGATCTGGTCGAGAATGTGCGGAAGAAGGGGAAGCACAGCTTCGACTCCGTCCTTCGCGCCTCTCGGGGAGCCGGGAAGGTTGATGACGAGCGATGCGCCGATCGTTCCGGCAATTCCTCGAGAGAGGTGCGCGAACGGGGTCCTTTCGAAAGATTTCGTCCGAATCATTTCCATAAGTGAATCGGCTCGGCGGTCGAGGAGTGGCGCGGTGGCCTCGGGAGTGATGTCGTTTGGTCCAAAACCGGTGCCACCGAGGGTGAGTACGACGTCACAGCGGGAGGCGGTGTCGGAGAGCGTCTCCTGGATCTGGCCGGCGTCATCCTTGATGATCCAGCGCTCGATTTGGATGGCACCGGCGGCTTGGAGGGCCTCTTCGGCGGCGGGTCCGCTGAGGTCGGTTTCCTCGGTCCGCGTGTCGCTAACCGTGATGACCGCGAAGCGGTATGCGCCTAGGGATTCCTCTTCCAATCTGATTTCCCGCCAGTCTTCTCAACGAGCCTGACGCCTTCGATCGTGATTTCCTGGCCAATTGCTTTGACCATATCGTAGATCGTGAGGGCGGCGACCGTGACCGCCATTAGCGCCTCCACTTCGACGCCTGTCGGAGCGTCGGTTTTGGCTTCTCCGGTGATTTTCAGCCCGCCTTCGGTTCGCTCGATTTCGACCCCTACGAACGTTAGCGGGAGTGGATGGCAGAGCGGAATGAGGTCATAGGTTTTCTTTGCCGCCGATATGCCGGCGATCTTAGCGACTGCGAGGGCGTCTCCCTTCGGCAGGCTGTCCATCGCTTTCAGGTGTTCGTCCGTGAGGCGAACAAAAGCCTCGGCGATTGCGCGGCGCGTGGTCGCAGGCTTTTGTGACACGTCGACCATTTGCGGGTTGCCTTCCGAGTCGGCGTGGGAAAGACGGGCCATGCGCCGAGTATATCGACTGCCGAGTGCCGGTTGCCGACTATCGAGTTAAGCGGGAGCCTTCTCTTTGAAGGATGAGCACTCGCAGGTATGCGAGCGGCCGGTGCAGCCATTGGGCGAGTGGATGGATTCGCGGTGGCCGCATTCGCAGATCGGATCGGCGGAGCGTCCGGTGGCCACGTCGAACGGGGATGCCTTGACCGTGAGGCATTTGAGGGGTACGTCGTCGTGGGACTCAGCGGGCGCATCAGCGAATACCCAGTCGACCTCGTCGACCCTCCAGCGGCGGGTCTCTCCGCAGTGGAGCTCCATTATGTCGCCGACTCTAGGGAATTCGCCTTCCCATCCTCGCTCTCGCAGTAGCTCTTCGCCCGTGGCCCGATTCACAACGATCACAATCACTTATTTAGGTCCCTCCTGGTGCACACGACATATTACTTCGACGGGAGCGGCGTAGATTCCTGCGGGTTGTAGTCCAGTTGGCGCTTGAAGTGAAAAGACGCGGGCCCAACTGTAAGGAGCCCGCGCCTAGCAAATTCGAACGACGAAGCGTTCGGCGCCGGTCTCCTGCTCGTACCTAGAGCGAGAACTCGAGGCGGCGCTTTACGCCTGACCGGCGTTCGTTGGCGAATCCAGTAATTGTCTTAGTTTAGCCACATCCGCGTGTGCTCGCGCAAGTGCTAGGGCTAAATGCCCGGTTAATTTTTCGCTAAGGAAGTGAAACGGTGATGGGTGAAAATCGGTTACTATGCTTAGGGTCGCGGCACCTCGCCGCGTGCCCTTGTTTACTCAGGAGGTAAATGATAAAATGAAGCGACTACTCGTTGCGGCCGCGTTCGCGGCTGTTGTTCTTGGCCTGGTTGGTTGCGACAAGAAAGAGGAGCCCGTTGATGCGACGACTCCGCCAGCGGGCGCGACCGCGCCCACGCAACCCTCAGGTGGCATGTAGCCTGACTCAAACCACAGTTTGAGCTAAGTGAGAGCGCCCCGCGAGGGGCGCTCGACATGATTCATACTTCCTAATCTATGGCGGTTGCCGAGGTCAATTCCCTCACGGTCAAATATGGCGACACGGTCGCCGTTTCCAACTTGACGTGCACCGTCCCCGAGGGTTGCGTTGGGCTGTTAGGCCCGAACGGCGCAGGGAAATCCACCCTCATTAAGGCCCTCCTTGGCTTCATCGAGCCCGCTTCGGGGGGCGGCACCGTCTTCGGGCGCGATATTTCAACCGACGGATTGTCGATCCGCATGGACGTCGGGCTGATGCCGGAGTTGGAGTGTTACATTCCCGGGCTGACGGCTGTCGAATACACGGCTTTCGCAGGTGAACTTGCGGGAATGCCGCGCGAGCAGGCAATGCGAAGATCTCACGAGGTGCTGGAATACTGCGGGCTTGGCGAGGCCCGATACCGGAACCTCGAAACCTACTCGACGGGCATGAAGCAGAAGGCGAAGCTTGCCCAGGCGATCGTGCACGGGCCGAAGCTGCTGTTTCTGGACGAGCCGACGAACGGTTTGGATCCGGCGGGCCGGGACGAGATGCTCGCGCTCGTCAAGGATATATCGCACGGCAAAGGAGTCAACGTCGTCGTCTCCTCGCACCTTCTTCCCGATATCGAGCGGACTTGTGACTTTGTGATTGTCATGCAGAAGGGCGAGGTGCGCTCACAGGACACGGTCGCGCGATTCAAATCGGTGAGCCAGGTGCAGTGGGACGTGGAGTTGAAGATACCGGCCGAAAGGTTTGCGGAGGCGTTGGCGAAGCGGAGCGGGGAGGTCGTTTCGAGCCTGTCGTATCGGTATAGAGTTCAGTTTCCCGAGGGGTTCATGCAGCCGACGCAGGCGGTATTTTCCGCAGCGGCGGAAAGCGGGGCACAGGTGAGGGTCTTACAGCCCGCCCAACGCACCCTGGAAGACGCATTTTTGGAGGCCCTGGTATGAGCGGGCAGCAGACCGGGCCGATCGCCGACCTTAGTTACCGCAACTACGACGGGCCGAAGGGCTTGTCCAAGGCTCGCTGGTGGCCGATTGCGAAGAGCGGCCTGAAGACGAGCTTTAAGAAGAAAGGCTTCTGGGTGTTGGCCGCGGTTTCGCTGCTCCCTTACGTGCCGGTTATATTCATGCTGTTCGCGTCGACCTTAGGGGGAAGGGCGCAAAGCTTCCTGCCGCCCTTCGCGGGCTTGCTCGCCGGGCTTTACGGCAGCGGATTTTGGCCGTTCATGCTAGCTCTGCTGGTCGGCGCTGGGAGCATTGCCGCAGATAACCGCGCGAATGCGCTTCAGGTTTATCTAGCAAAACCCATCACCAGGCGTGACTATTTGATCGGAAAGTGGTTCTACATCTTCGCCATCGTGTTCGCCGTGTATTTCGCGCCGCTTCTTTTGCTCACATCGTTCCAGGCGCTTACTTTGGGTATGGGCGAATTCTTCAAGAGCTACCCCTCAATGTATCCGCAATTAGTGCTGCTTTCAGCAATTCCCGCGTTTGTGCACGCTTCGGTGCTCTTGGGGCTTTCGGCATGGAACAGGACACCCTGGCTCGTGGGCGTGATTTATGCGGGCATTTTCATTTTTGCGAACTTCCTTGCCCTGATCATGCGCGAATCGATCGGGAGCGCCAACGACAGAGCTACGGCAACCATCGGGTCGCTAAGCATCGAGGGAGCTATTTCCGGAATCGGAGCAAATATTCTGGGGGCAGTTCCCAGGTCGGTACTGCCGGGTGACAGCGGCGGCGCGATGCCGTATGTATTCCCGTTGATACTGATTCTGGTAGTCGTTTCGGGAGTCGGGCTCCTGCTCGCATCGGTAAGGATCCGAGCCGTCGAGGTCGTGAAGGGATGATCGACGTCGAACGAGCATCCAGATGGTATGGCCAGGTGATCGGGCTCAACGACGTTACGTGCAGCTTCGGGCCGGGAGTGACCGCTCTCCTTGGCCAAAACGGCGCCGGGAAGTCGACGCTAATCAAGCTGATCACCGGGCAGCTGCGGCCAACGACCGGCCACGTGAAGGTTTTCGGCGAACTACCTTTTGCGAATGCCAACGTGGCGGGACAACTCGGATATTGCCCCGAGACCGACAGCTTCTACGAGGAGATGACAGGACGGCAGTTCGTAACGCTCATGGCGCGGATGTCGGGTGTCGAGGCTTCGAAAGCCGATTCCGTGGCGGGAGCCGCAATCGAGACGGTGGGCATGGCAGATCGAGCCGATACCAGGATCGCGGGCTACTCGAAGGGCATGCGGCAAAGGATAAAGCTGGCCCAAGCCATGGCGCACGGGCCGAGAGTCCTGGTCCTCGATGAGCCCCTGAACGGCCTCGATCCGGTGGGACGCCGGCAAATGCAGGATCTGCTCAGGGACATGGGCGCCCGCGGCAGGTGCGTTATTATCAGCAGCCATATTCTCCATGAGGTCGAACAGATGACGCACAACATCGTTCTGCTCCACCGGGGGCGGTTGATGGCGGTGGGCGACATTCAAGAGATCCGATCTCTCATCGATCGTCACCCGCATCGGATTAGGATTAAGATGGGCAACGCAAGGACGTTCGCCCAGCGGATTCTCACCTTGCCGTCGGTTTTGTCGCTCCAGTTCAATCGTCAAGACGCGGACCAAATGGAGGTCGAAACCGTGTCACCGGACGAGTTCTACTCGCAGGTCTCAGAATTGGTGTTGGAGACCGGCACAGAGTTCGGCGAATTCTCGTCACCCGACAACAACCTCGAAGCAGTCTTCAACTACTTGGTGAAGGGATGAACTTCGTAGAACTGCTCGCGTGGTCGGTTTGGGACCTTCTGCGGCCCCGCAAACTGGTGACCATGCTGCTTGTCGGGCTTGCCGGGCCCGCGTTCGCGATGCTGATTCGCTCCGTGAGCGGGACCGACTACGCTCCGAACGTCGCTTACGGCCTCTCCGTGCCCTTGGCCGTGTACTCGTTTACGATGATCCTTCTCAGCGTGATTTTCGCGAGCGGCATCGTATCGGCGGAAATGGTGGGGAAGACAATTCCTTATTTGTTGACGCGACCGATACCGCGATGGAAGATATTGCTCGCAAAATGGCTCGCCGCAACGCTGGCCGTTTCCATTGCCGTTATGGCTTCTTGCGCGCTGACAGCCGTTATCACCCACGGATTTGCAGGCCTAGGAAGCTCGCCGTTACAACGCGACCTGATTATCATTCCGGTCGGCGTGGTGAGCTATTGCAGCCTGTTTACAATGCTGTCTGTGCTTTCAACGAAGCCGTGGCTGTTTGCGATTTCCTTCGGTTTCTTATGGGAGTCTTGGATTCCATTCCTGCCCGGGGATTTCAAGAAGCTATCGATCATGTCGCAGTTGCGTGCTCTGTCTCCGCATTCGGGCACTGGCCCGGCGCCTTCGGGGCCGATGGAGATCCTGCGTCTTCTTAGCCCCGAGAACATCGAGCCTTCGGCCGCGTGGAATGCGCTCATCGTCATCAACGTGGTGACGCTGGCCATTGCGGCCGCGGTGTTCTCTTCGGGGGAATTTGTTCCGAAGGATGAAACGACCTAAATTAAAGTGGAAGGGAGCGCCGAAGCCGCACGACGCCCCCATGGTCCATCCGGGGGTAAAAGTCCTAGTTCAAGTACTTGACGACAGATCCTGACAAAACGCCGCTCGCGTTCTGTCAGAAGTTGATTAACTTTCCGTCAAACCCGACCTCGATACCGTCGGGGTTGAGGCGCTCTTCTAGCTGGGCGTGTGTCGCCATACCCGTATGGGCGTGGTGCGTTGTGCAGACAATGCTCGCACCATCGAGGCAGCCTATGTTTCTAAGGCGCTCTACGACCGGGACTAATTCTTCGCAAGAGAGGTGGCCCCAGTAATCAGCCGGCAGAAATCCGTCCGCGCATTCGATGACGGCGACGTCGAATCGCCTTCCGGCAAGAAACTCCCAGGTCTCCTCCTGGTAAACGCCGGTATCGACCGCGTAGAGGAGGGATTTGCCGTCTTTCTCGATGATCAGATTGAGACTGTCTTCGTCTAGTTTGTGGTAGGCGCGGATTGGAGTGACAAAGTAGCCGTCGATATGGACGGGGGCGAAGCTCTTCAAGAGGCGCTTTTCGAGCTTGTCTTGATCTTCGAACGCGTTGGAAAAACCGCTCAAAATGGCCTGATTACCCCATATAATCGGGGTGGTTGAGTTTTCCTCGGTGAATGGCGGGAAAGCGTATTGGAAAAGGCCCGGTGCGTAATGGTCGAAATGCGAGTGAGTGAAGAGCACGTGCTTCCAATCACTCGCCTTCAATCCCAAATTGCTGCACTGGGCGTACGTGTCTGGTCCAAAATCGATCTTAATTGCACTATCGACAATGGCTGCCGCTCGTGAACGGACGTCTTTTCCGCCGTGTTCTCGTGCGTAACGCGAAACCTCGGAGTCCGAGAAAAAACTCGGAATTCCGTCGGCGCCGCCGCTACCCGCAATTAGAATATTCACTTGAAGTCAGAGTGAGACCAAAACACCAATCCGCTAAGTAATTTTGGATAGTAGAAAGTCGATTTTTGTGGCATTTTTTCGCCCCCCAAGGCGATTCGCCTCATGTCCTCGACGGACGGCGGATTCATGAGGAATGCAACTTCGCCGCTACTCATGGCGACGCGTTCGACGGCCTCTTGTGAACTCCTTGTATAATCGATTTGCTCAATGCCTTCGATGCCAAAGACACCTTTGAAAATTATTTCGTGTAAAATTGTGACGTCGAGCATTTTTAGGAGATCGCTCGAGGGGCCCTCCACGATCGTAAGGGCGTCTCGTGGCTCCTCCATCGCCATGATGAACCCGCTTCCACCGGGCATCGCCATTCCAAAAACTCGGCAGTCGTTATTATGTAGGCGTCTTAATTCATCGGGAATTTCGACGTTGGGGATTGTCCGCGTTTTGAAGCGCGTTTGCAGTTTGGATTCAACCTGGCCGAGCGGTGTCTGGAAATTCTTCACGATTCTATGGGTCGGCAAGAGAAGCAAACCGGGGTCGCTCATGCTGGAGAGTGCTATCAACATGAAATCTTCCGCGATATTTCCCGGCTTGTCTCGCAGGGACTGTCTGAACGTAACCGCGGTTTCGTAACGATGATGGCCGTCGGCGATCCAGATCTGTTCGTTATCGAAGGAGCGGCATATGGCAGCGGTTTCCGCCTCGCTGTCGCATTTGGCAAGTTCGTGGGCAATGCCGTCTTCGGTTTGGACCGTGGCGATGACCCCGAATGGAGCTCCGTGAATCGCCAGCCCGACCGCGTGGCCGGCATCCTCGTACAGTCCGTAGATACATTCGAGGTGCGCGCCGGTAGCTTCGAGGAGTCTTAGGCGATCCTCCTTGTGCTTTGGGAAGGTCTGTTCGTGCGGAAGCACAACACCTCTTTCATAGGGCTCCACTTTGATGAGGCAAATGAGCGATTCGCGGATTAGGAGTTCGCCGTCGACGGGGTTGGTGAAGGTTTGCCGGTAGCGATAGAGGCAGGGTATCTCGTCGACCTGCAGGATGCCTTCCCTTCTCCACTCCGTGAGACGGGATGCGCTTCTGGCGTACTTAACAAACTTGCTGCGATCGTCGGGAGAATGTTCCGGTAGCGTCAGCCAAACGGTGTTGTTTGCGCTTTGGGCGGCGAATTCTTGACGCTCCGCGGCCGAGATGACATCGTAGGGCGGGGCGACTAAGTCTTCGAGCGGGCCGGCGGCCGTTGAGTATCTTTGGCCAGAAAGGGGTCGAACTGTCGCCATGACTCGCGAATATACGCGTTTGGATGCCCGGGGCGCAATGGTGGACGGATAATCGGGACTTTAGACCGTCCGTTCGGACGCAAAAGCTGCGAGCACGGCGAAACCCTTTGTGTCGCCGTCGAATGATCCAAGCTCTGCGAGGGCAGCTTGCTGGGCCTCGAGAGCGAGGGTTCTGGAGGCTTCTACACCGATGAGGGCGGGAAAAGTGGCCTTGTATCGCGCCTTGTCAGCCCGGGTGTGTTTGCCGAGGGATTCGACGTCGCCGGTTTCATCGAGCACGTCGTCTGCGATCTGAAATGCGAGGCCGATCTGATCCCCGAATCTTGCGCAAGTGGCGATTTGATCTTCTGAGGCCCCTACCAATACCGCGCCGATCGTACAGCTTGCCGTAATGAGTGCCCCGGTCTTGCGGGCGTGGATCCACTTGACGGTGTCCAGATCGGTCTGCGCATTTTCGGACTCGATATCCACGGTCTGGCCGCCGACCATTCCTTGCGTGCCCGAAGCCGCTGCCAAAGCGCCGGCCGCACGGCGCGTGCGCTCGGATGGCGCGTCCATGCCCAGCAGGGTTTCGAATGCCAGGGCGAAAAGGGCGTCGCCGGCGAGCAACGCGATCGCCTCGCCGAATTGGATATGGGTAGCGGGCCTCCCACGGCGCAAGTCGTCGTTGTCGATGCACGGAAGGTCGTCGTGAACGAGCGAAAAACAATGTATCAGTTCCAGCGCACATGCTGCGTCAAGCACGCATTCGATGCTCCCTCGATTCGATTCGGCGGCGGCTATGCAC
>JACDEQ010000276.1 GCA_013816225.1 Armatimonadota bacterium
AGGCCGGGTGTCGTGTTCTCATCCCAGGAGCCGCCGATTCAACTGATTGTTAACGCGACTTCACCCGACGCCACGCCATCGAGGCTCGAGTTTTCGGTGGAGGCGCATTGCAGCGTGCCGAATATCTCGCAGAGGATTGCGCTCTACAATTTCGACACGCAAGCCTACGAGACGCTTAACACGAGCACCGCGACGACATCCGATTCGACGAAGGTTGTCGTCGTACTGTTGAACCCGGGTCGATTCGTGGGCCCAAATCTGGAACTGCGATCGAGGATCAGTTACAAAGCGCAGGGGCCAGTATTTGTCTACCCGTGGTTCGCGCGCGTCGATCAAGTGAAGTGGACTCTGACTGACTAGTTCCGAATCGGGCGGGTGGCCCGGACAGGTTCGCTCGGGCGATGTTCGCTTCCCGAATTCTTCGCAGCGAATCTGTCCGGGGGTGACGGGCTTCCGTGTTGAAACATTACAGCGAGCTAAAGCTTCGCCTTCCGGATCGATTGCCAACCGCTAACCTCCAACCACGAACCCTATTTCGCCAAGCGGAGGCGGTTTTCGGCGCTTTCTAAGGCGGATTGGGCGCGGGGGGCGTCGGTGCCGTCCCGGTTTGCCAGGCGGTCTTTGGCACGACAGGGTGGCCAAAGTGAAGGTTCGGGTGCCACGGTCGAGCGGCCTGCCAACGAACTTCATGCCGCTCGGCCGTGTGTCGGACTGGCGTCTCGTTATTGTTCGACTAGGCACCCGCTCCTAAGACCTCGGTCTCGTCACATGTGATGCTCCCACGTATTTCTGAGATCGGAAGCCACCTCTCAAGCCGAAAAGATTAAGCGCGGATTGACATAAAGCCCGAGGGTAACCTTAGTTCCCGTATATCTATGTCCAAAGCGAGGCATAAGAGGCTTGACGACTCCGAGGAGAAGCAAGGCAAGGAACACCTCATCTGGAATCGTTTCAAGGAGAAAGCAGCCGGTAGTGACTTTCCCAAAGCCCGACAATTTCCCAAAATCACGGACAAAAAAATGAATAGAAAAATGGGAAAGTGAACGTAAAATCGACCCCGGTCCACCATGCGAGCCCGTGACCGCCAACCACCAGTTAAATCCTGGTGCCGCAGGCCGGAATCGAACCGGCGACACATGGATTTTCAGTCCATTGCTCTACCGACTGAGCTACCGCGGCACATCGCCGCCCAAGCTTTCTGGCGCGGACGACGGGACTTGAACCCGCGACCTTCGGCGTGACAGGCCGACGCTCTAACCAACTGAGCTACGCCCGCGCGACGTCTTAGGCGAACGGAAATTATGGCGCATCGGCAGGCGGCTACGCAAGGGCGGCTACCGACTACCGACTATCCGAGGGGATAGACTGCTTAGTGGTTGAAGATTCAGATTCCACCAACCATAAACCGCCACCCACCAACCCCACGAGGTAAAACCCCTCCATGGCTGAACGTCGTTATTGGCTTATGAAATCCGAGCCGGATGCCTATTCCTACGAGGACCTCGAAAGGGAGAAGCGCGGGCAAGGGCACTGGGAGGGCATCCGCAACTTCCAATCGCGGAACTTCATGAAGAACGACATGAGGGTCGGCGACCTGGTTTTCTTCTACTACAGCAGCTGCCCCGAGCCCGGGATCGCCGGCATTATGGAAGTGGCCAGCGAGCCATATCCCGACCACACGCAGTTCGACCAGAAGTCGGACTACTACGACCCGACTTCCCGCGAGGAGAAGCCGAAATGGTGGATGGTCGATGTCAAGGCCGTCGAGAAGCTGCCGAACTACGTCTCGCTCAAGACAATGCGTGAGACATCAGAGCTCGCCGAGATGATTACTCTTAGGAAGGGCAACCGGCTCAGCATTACTCCGATCACAAAAGCGGAATGGGGAACGGTTCTCCGGCTCGGCGGAAAGCGCTAGATCACTTAACCTTGTACAGTTCTTTGTCGACTTCGACGTTCGTCTGAAGCTTGACGACCCATTCGCTCTTGATCGTGTTAGGTTGCTCGGGAGTGCCGAGCAAGTCCTGCCACAGGAGGCTGACGAGATTATAGTTTTTGTCGACATAGATATACGCCGGGGTCTTCAGCGCCGCGCCGCCTTGGTCGCCCTGAACCGCGCCATACGTGTAGTCGGCTTTGATTCGGTACACGGGTGTGCCCGATATCTCAGCGTCATCCTTATCCATCGTCACGTTGGACAGCCTCCTCGTGAACGTGGTTATTTCATATGG
This sequence comes from Armatimonadota bacterium, assembly GCA_013816225.1. Lineage (GTDB taxonomy): Bacteria > Armatimonadota > Fimbriimonadia > Fimbriimonadales > ATM1 > JACDEQ01. Next base: position 2,232 of record JACDEQ010000276.1, read on the forward strand.
ATTGTACAGCGCCATGGCGACGGGCAAAGATCGGTCGATCAGCATGGTGCAGAACGCGTTGAGCCCTTCCTCGACCGACTTGGGCGCCACTTCATAAAACTTGCTGTGCTTGCCGACGTCGGTCCATGGCAGCAGCCTCGGCGGCACGGTGTACGACATCCTCGTCCCGTCGCTCACGGCCACGAAGTGGCTGAGCGTGTCGGTTCCTTCTACAGCGGGCTGGCGGAGTTGCTCGATAAAGAAAAGGTTCGGCTTAGACATCTGCAGCGTAGTAAGTACCGTAACCTTCGCAGTGCCCGCACTGCTCGACGCAGTTTGGGTAAACGTGATCGTTCCCTTGATGGTGTTGGCGGTATGAAACCTCGATAACATCTTGGAGACCACCTCGGCGCCCGTGTCGGCGGCCTGGGCGGTTAGGGCCAGTAAGGCAATGGCTGTCAGCATTTTTCTATTCTCCAGGGACCCACTTCACATCTGAGACGCCGTCTTGGCGGTTGGCGGTTCGCGCTAACACGAATAACAGGTCCGAAAGCCGGTTCAGATAAACGATCGAATGCGGGTTAACATCCGCCGTTTGTGAGAGAGCTACGACGGAACGCTCCGCGCGCCTGCATATTGTACGCGAAAGATGAAGGTGTGCGGCGGCGGCGGAGCCTCCGGGCAGGATGAAACTGCGCAAGGGCTCGAGCTCGGCCTCGTTTTCATCGATGGCGCGTTCCAGCGGGAGCGAGTGCTCTGCCGTGATCCGCGGCTTCAGATCGGTCATGGCAAGTTCTGCCCCAAGGTCGAAGAGGCGGTTTTGAGCCCCCTCCAGGATCGGATCGACATCCGGGTTTACGAGTCCGCGCACCACGCCGATCGCCGCATTCGTCTCGTCCACATCCCCGATCGCCGTCATCCTCACGTCGCTTTTTAGCGCCCGCTTACCACCGATCAAGCCCGTGTCGCCCTTGTCTCCGGTCTTCGTGTAGATGCGCGCCACGGCGCTAGTTTGGCACGCTGGCGCGGCAGAGGCTCACGGGAAGGTAACATTTGGACCGCAGGTCGACGATGACTTGCTGTTTTTTCGTCGGGCAATGGCGCTCGTCAATAGGAGCACCGATTGTCCATTCAGCAAGATACTACGTCCTCGGACCGCAAGTCGCACAACGGCAAACTCGCCGAGCCCGGCGATAAGCTCATCGATTACTACACTTGGATGCTTCGAATCCGGTCTTTCGAAGAGCAAACGATTCGCGCATACCGCCAGGGTCTTGCCGGCGGATATCTCCATGTTTACGAAGGCATGGAG
>JACDEQ010000277.1 GCA_013816225.1 Armatimonadota bacterium
TTACGCAACAACCGAATAATCGTCACACTGTCTCCTTCCGGTTCGCCCTCGTCGGCAGTCGGCAGTCGGCAGTCGAGTTTAGGTGGGAGGCGCCGTTAGCGGCACCGCGGACCACAAGGAGAAAAACATGAGAAAAATAGTACGAACCGTGTCGCACAGCAAGCGATACACCGCAGCCCGCGCAACGGGTGACCGCTTGACGCTGCACGAACCGGCGGAAGCCATCGGTCTCGTCAAGAAAACGGCGACGGCAAAGTTCCCTGAAACGGTGGAAATGGCTGTTCGCCTGGGCATCGACCCGAGGCAGAGCGACCAAAACGTCCGCGGAATCACGTCCCTGCCACACGGCACCGGTAAGAACCGGCGGGTCGCCGTCCTCGCAAAGGGGGATGCACTCAAGCAAGCCGAAGCCGCCGGCGCCGACGAGGTCGGAAGCGACGAACTCGTAGCCAAGATCGCGGGTGGGTACAAAGACTTCGACGTCCTGATCGCCACGCCCGAGATGGCCCCGACCATGGCCAAGATCGGGAAGGTCCTCGGCCCGAAGACCCCGAACAAGAAGAGCGGCACCCTGACCGACGACGTCAAGACGGCCGTCGAGGAGATCAAGAAGGCAACGCGCATCGAGTACCGGACCGACAAGGCCGGCATCGTTCACATGCCGATCGGAAAGGCGAACTTCACTGACGAGCATCTGATGGAAAACTTCCTCGCCGCGGTAACTGCTTTGGTCAAAGCCAAGCCGACGACCGCCAAAGGACGCTACATCACGGGCGTTACGCTCAGCAGCACGATGGGTCCAGGTTTCCGAATCGACCCCGTTGTGGCAGCCAAAGCCGTCGGCGTTTAGGACAACCTTGAGGCCACGCTTCAGGTAGCCAGATCGTTTACGCGAAGCGAGCATTGGCTACCTTAAGGCTCCAGAGTCAACCAGCGCGAAAAGTACGCCATAATCAGTTGAAAAGAACGCCAATCGCATTCGCAAGGAGGTTTTGAAAATGAAACGATTGTCAGTTTGCATCTCCGGGTTAGTATGTTCGATTGGTTTGGCGGAGGTCCCGCAGTGGAGCGTGACCCAGAGCGATTTCGTTTGGGAAGGGATGGAGGTGGCCTTGTCTCCTCAGCGCGAGGTTTACGTTCAGGTGAACGACGATTTTCACCCTCGCATCGACAAGTACGACGCGACGGGTACCCTAGTCTGGAGCCGCGCAGTCTGGGACGGCTATCCGCTTGGCCTCAAAGCCACACGCGACGGGGGTGTCCTTTCTCAGAGCAATTATAGCCAAAAAGGGGGCGGAGGCAACTTTACGGTATTTAAGATCTCGCCGTCTGGCGCGACGGAATGGCTTTGGGGTTTTGCTGACGACTTCCGGACGTCGAGTGCCGAGGACCATGTCGGGGACGTGTACTTCGGCCGCGTCAACCGCCTTGACAAGGTAAATGGAATCACGGGCGTCGTCGTCTGGCAAAAGGTATTCACGGCAGGCAATTTGGCTTATCCGGCAGTCGACAGCGCCAATCGGTGCGTGTTGGTGGTTGGAACCCACCGATATGTTTTCGCGCCCGACGGCACTGAATTGCAACACACCCAGCTTCCGATTGCGGGTCCAACGTACAATGGAGGGGTAGGGGTAGCGATAGACGAGGCAGACAATCTGTTTGTCGGAAATGCCTCGGGCCAGTACGGCAAATTCGACCCGAGCGGTCAGACCATTTTCACCGGTTTGTTGGGCAACGAGATCGTGTACGTCTCGCTGTTCAAGGACGAGGCCCTGCTGACATATTGGTCACCCGGGCAGCAGGGCGGAACGCTAATGTCCAAGCTCGCCGCAAACGGTACTGTCCTATGGACGAAGCTCGGGGTCAATACTTTCGGGGACATATATCGACCAGCGTTCGTCGCTCGATTCGACACGCTGGGCGGGGTCATCGGCGGCGGCGGTTTCCAGGGCGTCGTTATGGGCAAATATCGCGCTCAGAACGGGAACACTTGGTATAGCCAGACAATAGACCCCGGAAGATACGCGGCGATCGACGTCGACCGGTCGGGGAACTTTGCTATTGCCAACCGGGAGGAGTGGCCATCTTCTGGCTACACGGTGGAGTTTTATGCCGGCGGGATCGAACACGCCGCCGCCACTCTGAATCGTGGAACGACGACCGAAAATAGCCACTATGCCCTACACAACAGCTCCGATGGATACTGGAGGATAAGGCCAGGCGCAGTCTTCTCTAATCAGCAAGCGCCTGCTGAGAATCCGGCCTCGATGTCCGTCGTGATCGAATCCCGGGCGACCTCGGCCGCGATTCGACAGAATGTTTCGGTATACAACTTCTCAACCGCCACTTGGACGCTTATCGAAAGTGTTTCAGGCTTGCCGACTGGAGGAGCACCGGACCGTTATGCGACGATCTCCGTTCCAAACCCGGTTCAGCACGTGGGCTCGCAACGCGAGATTAAGGTCAAAGTCGAGTATAGGGCCGACGGGCCGATATTTGCTTATCCGTGGACTGTGAGCATCGATCGAGAACTCGTCAAGTATACGCGGGCGGAGTAGGCGGCAGGCCTTCGTGTAGCAGTACGCACTTGGGGTGCCGTCGACCGCTGTTTCGCTCGTTCGTGAGCGGTATCCGCGCAGGAAGCACGAGTCGTATAAGTAAGTGTCATCGCGAGGCGGCGCATGAAGCGCTCGCGCGCAAGGGAGGCAAGAATGAACGCAATCGTTCTCGCGGTACCCGTACTGCTGCAGCTTTCGGCGCCGGACGAGCCCATGCTGTTACCCTGCTTAGGGAGCCACAGCCGCACGATCACGACATCGTCGCCGCAAACCCAGGCCTACTTCGATCAGGGGCTCCGACTTCTCTAGGGCTTCAACCACAACGAAGCCCTGCGAGCTTCACTGACGAGCAGCTGTTGGAGAACTTCTTGGCTGCGGCTTGGCTTTGCTCAAAGCCGAGCCGACTACCGCGAAAAGACGCTACGAATGTGTGTGAGAACGGTTACATCGAAGCTGGCAACGTGGCACCGTTTCAGATAGGGTTGTATAATAAAAGAAAGCGAGCGGGGGCACTCGCGCAGGGGCTCCCGCCTCCGGGAGGTGTTACGATGACTGCAATCGCCTCAGCGATACCGATTTTGATTCAGCTTGGCGTCCCCGCAATGCAGGCGGACCAGGCGCGACTTTTCGACGGCCTGGGCAGCCACAGCCGCAAAATTACGACAACGTCCGCCGCGGCCCAGAAGTACTTCGATCAAGGGCTTCGGCTCCTCTATGGTTTCAACCATGGCGAGGCGCTGCGCTCGTTCACCGAAGCCGCAAGGCTCGACCCCAAGTCGCCGATGGCCTGGTGGGGCGTGGCGATGGCTCATGGACCCCACATCAACTACCCGATTCTTCCGCCGGATGGCGCGAAAGCAGCTTCCTCAGCAATCCGCAAGGCCAAGGCGCTCTCGGCAAGAGCCACTCGGGTGGAGCGCGCCCTAATCGGCGCTGCTCTCAAGCGATACGTTTACCC
>JACDEQ010000278.1 GCA_013816225.1 Armatimonadota bacterium
TCACTTCTACGGTCCTGGGCAAGCCCCCCATCAAATCGCGGCCCCGAACCTCGAGGCGCAACTCCTGATCCAGCCGCTCCGCCGAGCCGATTTTCATTTTAATTTCTTCCGCGGTCCTTTCGCCAACCATAATGTTGTAGGCATTGCGCAGGTGGCGAACAATGGCTTCGTCGAACTTGTCGCCCCCGATTCTCAAGCTCGCCGACAAAACGACCCCATCCAACGAGAGAACGGCGATGTCCGTGGTACCTCCACCGATGTCGATGACCAAATTGCCGCCTGCTTGGGAAATCGGAAGGCCGGCTCCAATGGCGGCCGCCATGGGTTCTTCGATCGTATAGCATTCGCCTGCCCCAGCCTCCTTGGCAGCTTGAACGACTGCCCGACGCTCGACGTTGGTCGCTCCGCAAGGCACGCAAATCATGAGTTTCGGACGAAACCATCGTCGACGTCCGGCCACTTTGTCCACCAGGAACTCGAGCATCCGTAGCGTGTGCGAATACTCGGCGATAACACCGTCCCTCAGCGGCCGAATCGCAAGTATATGCTCCGGTGTCCGACCGATCATCTCGCGGGCTTGTGTGCCCACGGCGAGCACTTTCTTCGTCAGCTTATTGATGGCGACTACGGTGGGCTCTTCGAGGACGATGCCTTGGCCCTTTTTGTAAACGAGGATGTTGCTTGTGCCGAGGTCGATTCCGAGCTCAGAGACTAGCCGGACCATTGGGCGGTGGCCTCCCATTCCTCGATCGGAATGCGTTCTATGGAAGCGCCCAGCGACGTAAACGATCCTTCCAGATCTTCGTAGCCGCGGTCGATGTACTTAACATTCTTGACGTGTGTCTCGCCCCGCGCGCCCAGTCCGGCCAAGACGAGCGCAGCGCCCGCCCTCAGGTCTGAAGCCTCGACCACCGAGCCCTGCAAGTGATCGACGCCCGTGATGACCGCCGTCCGGCCCTCCAGGCGGATCTTCGCTCCCATCCGGTTAAGCTCGTCGATGTGTCCGATGCGGCTTTCGTAAATGGTTTCCTCCACCGTGGACACACCGTTCGCGGTTGCAAGGAGAGCGGCCATCGGCTGCTGAATGTCTGTGGGGAATCCAGGGTACGGCATCGTTTTGATGCTGACCGCTTGGAGATACTTGTCTCCACGGACGCGGATCCACTCCGGACCCTGGTCCACCCAAACCCCGGCCTCGCGGAGTTTGCTCATGACGGGAGCCTGATGCTCCGGTAGCACCGAAGTTACGGTTACATCTCCACCGGTTGCGGCTGCGGCGAGCATAAACGTGCCCGCCTGAAGCCGGTCCGCGGGCACGCGATAGTCGCCTCCACCCAGCTTCTCGACACCGGAGACCGTAACCGTACTGCTGCCTGCGCCTTCGATGACGGCACCCAATTTGTTTAAGAAATCTGCCAAAAATACGACTTCCGGCTCCATGGCGGCATTCTGAATGATCGTCTGCCCATCCGCCAAGACGGCCGAGGCCATGAGGTGTTGGGTCGCGCCTGCGCTCGGGAAGTCGAGATAAATCTCAGCGCCTCTCAGCTTGGGCGCCAGTCCAACATAGCTGCCTCCGCTTTGATCGATGACTGCTCCGAGAAGGGCGAGACCCTTTAGGTGGAAGTCGACTGGCCTTGCGCCAATTCGGCAGCCGCCGGGCTGGGGAATGCGCGCCTTGCCGAGCCTTGCTAGCATGGGGCCGAGCATGTAGAAGGAGGTTCGAATCGATCGAACGAGCTCGGCGTCGGGTTCCGCATCGGTGAGGTTGGAGCAGTCGATCACGACGTGGTCTTCGTGGTGGGTTACAACGGCTCCGATCTGTTCGAGGAGCGTCAGCTTGGCCTTGGTGTCGCTGACCCTTGGTAGACCGAAAATCCTAACGGGCTCTTGGGCAAGTACGACGCCAGAAAGAACGGCAAGCGCAGCATTTTTGCTGCCCTTGACTTCAATCGTTCCCGACAGCCGATGCCCGCCTTCGATTCTAAGTATGCTCATATGAACCGTCCCTCCATGGATGGCTCGAAAGGAGTATTCAAGACTATTTAAATGACCCCTAAGCCGGGTTAAGTGTACCTGCGATATTTATCGACCTGGGAAACTTTTGTCGCGTAGCAAGCCGCGCTTGCGGGCATAATTCTCGGAATGCGACGCCTGAATAGCGAGGGTATCGCTCGCACAGACCTTGTGGTCGCGCTGCGTAGCGAAAGGTCGGTGCGCATAGCACGGGCGAAGGGGCTTTGCATGCTGTGCTGCAACGCGCCGGTGAATGCTGTCGCTCTTTGCGAAGGTTGCACTGCCAATCTCACCGATGAGGAATTCGAGGCCGCTCGCCCTTGGATCGAAGGCACCCGAACGTGAGATTCCTGATTCCACTCCTTTTGTTCGCGGCGTTCTGCCTAGCCCTCTGGTTTCTTACGCGCAGAAAAAATTCCGCGGTGTGGCCTCCGGCCGTTCGAGTCGAGTTTTGGGTTTACTGTACCGCCGAAGGCCGGCCATCGGACAAGGAGATCATGGCTCGGCTTCATGCAACGTCGCCGCTCGGAGCGTCGGAAGGCATGACCCTTAGCGACGTGCGGTTTCACATCGGCGTCGCGAAGAGGGCGCGCAACGCGCTCTTGTTCCGCCCGGAAGCGCTCTGCGAAGCTGACTCGACCCTTCCCGCCAGTATCGCCGACATCCTGGTGGAAGCGGACACGATCTATATCGTCCGCTTTGTCTCCCAAGACCCGGAGCCGAAGATGGGTTACCTGTCGTTCGCCACATACGTCGCGAAGACATTGGCCGAAATGTCGGGTGCGCAGATGATCTGGGATACCGAAGCCCAACGTTTCTTTGTGGCCGATGAACTGGCGCAGATGCTCGTCGACAACGCCGATTCTTCACGGTTTGACCTGCACGTCGGCGTCCGATGGACCGAAACCACTGAAGAAGGTCGGGCGTTCACTCGCGGGATGGCCAAGAAGGGCTTGCCGGATGTTGAGTTTCCATCGCAGCCCCTCGATCAGCGCACGCTTGCCATGTTCTTGGTAGAAGGAGTGGCCAGACAGTGGTGGTCGGCCGGCGAGACGGGACTCTGCGAACTGGAGGATTTTGGTGAGGTGTTCGATGTCGAATTTGGCGAGCCTGTTCCGGGGGCTCCGACCCATCGAGGGTGGATGTCGACGTTGCATGCGCTACGCAAACGCCGAATCAGCGTCTGATGCGGTAAACTAAGGGAATACGCCACGTTGTTTTCATGAAGAGGAACGATGCCCGACCGAACCTTACATCCAAGCGTGAATCTTACGCCCTGTCGGCGATTGTTTGTGCGCTCGTGGCCGCCGGAGGCTGCGGGCTGAAGGACGCCTTGAACCCACCCGAAGAATCCAACTCCGGCGGCGGAAATCCGCCCCTGAGGTCTCCCGCCAGACACCTAAACACCCCTGACCCTTCCTCCGTTCGAGCACCTCGGAGCACCGTCGACGGTGATTTCGGGAGTGGAGCGCAAGACGTCGTGGACCGTTACAC
>JACDEQ010000279.1 GCA_013816225.1 Armatimonadota bacterium
CTTGCCTCGATCCCCATCGCGCCAGTCCTTCGAGAACTTGCGCCGATCCACGCGACTGCTCCGAGAACTCAACTCGATGGGGGAGCCGGCAACCCTGATAATCTCGACGCCCGTGTAATACGCTTTCAGAATTTGGTCGTAGGTCTGTCCGGAGTTGGCGCGGCCGTTCGCTCCTGCCTGACACATTCCGACGCCGTGTCCCCATCCTTTGCCCGCGAATTTCCAGCCAACTTCTGTACGCTGAATGTGAAAGAGCGCGCTGCGGATGGCGTCCGGCCCCAGAAGGCGGCGCAGGTCCTGGCCTGTGAAATTCAGTTCTCCAGCGTCACCGACTGCCCTAACCGACAGTACGCGTCCGCTTGGACCCTTACCTTCGACCATGAGTTGCTGCAGCCCACCAAGGCGGCCCCTTTTGGAAAGTGCGGCCGATAGCTGCTGTGCCGTGTATTCCTTGGTCCAGTAATAGTGCTTCGATTCGGCGGCGTAAGGGCGGCCCTTGGCGTCCAGGTCACGAATGGACCTAAGATACGGCAAGCCGGAACCGTTGAAGGATTCGGAAGCGTCTGCGGTTACTCCTCCCGACACCGTTGCGTACAGCGCCTCGATCGGACGTCCGGCGTACATGATGATCTGGTTGGACGTTACGCGCACGGCCTCGCTGGAACGCGGATCTTCGGCGTCGACGCCTTTGTACGTGTGGCACCGGGTAGTGTCGTCTACGTCGTAGCCCTGGCCGACAAAGGCGCCAATTTTGCCGATCGTGTATGTCCTGGCAGCGATTGCCTGAGCCTTCAGCGCTTCGGGGTGCCAACTGGGGGGCATCTCGCAAGGAATCACCCCCATCAAATACATTTCCAGAGGAAGCTCGTTGACTGCGATCAGCTTGCCTTTTCTTGCAGTGAAGTGCAGCCATCCACGATATCTACGCGCCGTCTTTGGACCCATCAGTTTGATCCACGGTCCCGACGAACTGAAGTAAACCGCCGGATAGAGTTTGTCCCCGACCCTGACCTGATCGCCTTCGGCAATCACCATGGCGTTGGTATTCGCCTTCCACCATCCGAAGAACTCCGGCGATCGGGGGTCGCAAACCCCGAAATCGCCCTCGGACGTGAGCTTGAGCCGCTCATGGCTGCCCATGCTCACCAAACCCACCCTTATTACCGGGAAATCGCTCTCCACGCAATGTGCGTTGGTCGCCGCGCACGCGACTGCCAATGCGCAAACCAGCTTGTTTGCGCTATAATGATCGTTGCCCATCTTCGGTCCCCCTTGAATTGCCAATTCATCCATGAAGTGCTGCCCTACATTACCGACGTTAGTGACAGCAAAAGTAAATCTTGCACTTTTTTTACCATACCGTTGCTTTCCGCAGTGCGCGGCAGGTATGGTTATTGGTTGCCGCCCACACTCGCCAGGAGGTATGAATGAAGGAGATTAAGCACCCCTCGAAGCGCATCGAGCACGTCCTCGAGGTCCCGAATCTCATCGAACTCCAATTGAATTCCTATAAGTGGTTCTTACGGGAAGGACTGCCGGAATTACTCAAAAGCTTCACTCCCATTTGGGACTTCACCAAAACAAATTATATCGAGTTCCTCGATTTCTCCTTAGGTGAACCAAAGTACACCATACCGGAGTCTCGCGATCGCGACATTACGTTCGAGGCGCCGCTGAAAGTTCAGGTTCGCCTCGGTGGCAAGGATCGTGAGGTTATTGAGTCCGAAGTGTACTTGGGTGATTTGCCGCTGATGACCGACCAGGGGACGTTCATCATCAACGGCCGCGAGCGTGTTATCGTTTCGCAGCTCAGCCGTAGCCCGGGCATCTATTTCGACGACGACGTGGACTTGTCCATGCAAATCCTGATTAAGTCGCGGGTCATTCCCAACGAAGGGCCTTGGCTCGAGCTAGAAAGCGAACCGAATTTTGTCGTTCGATCTGCAATTAGCCAGTCCAAGAAGATCCCAGTCACGCAGCTGATCAAGGCCCTCAACGCCTTTGATGAAGCGCGTTATCCCGTCCACCGAGTTCTGTCGAAGGCGATCCACCGCCGTCTGGCAGAGCCACTCGCGGATCCGGAGACCGGCGAGGTTCTCGCTGAAACCGACACGTTGATCACCCAAGACTTCGTCGATAGCCTGCCCAAGAAGCTACGCGACGCGTCGGTGTTCACGTATTCACCGGTGGGGACGAACGACGAACTCTTGATGACGTTCGGTACCAAGGTCACCTTGGATAAGCCGAAGGCCGCGGGATTGTATTCGATGCGGCCGCTCGCAGATATCAAGCAAGGCGATGACCTGATCGTGGGCAAGCTGAAGCGAATCGATCGGGAAACTGCGGCGAAGATCGAGTCTCTTGGTCTTAAGAAGATCGATGTGCTCAACGTCAATCCATTTATCGATGCGACAGTCGAGCATGATTCGACCAAGACGACCAAGGACGCACTCCTCGATTTTCATAAAGGCATGCGCCCGGGCGAATCGCCGAATGAAGAAACGGCGAAGACGCATTTGTTCGGTCTTTTCTTCGATAAGCGCCGCTATGATTTGGCGCGGGTGGGCCGAAGGCAGATCAACCGCCGTTTCAACTTGGACGTTCCGCTGAACGTCCGCAATTTGACCATCGAAGACCTGGTCGAAGCCATCCACTATATGACCAAGCTTCGCGAAGGCGAAGTTTATGGCGACGACATCGACCATCTGCAGAATAAGCGCGTGCGTTCTGTTGGAGAGCTGTTGCTGAGCCAACTGCGTGTTGGTTTCGTTCGCATGGAAAAGGTCGCCCGCGAAAGAATGACCAGCGCGGAGCAGGAGAACTTGCTGCCGGGAATCATTCTGAGCGTAAAGCCGGTCAGCGCGAGCATCAAGAGCTTTTTCAGCAGCAACCAGCTCAGCACGTTCATGGACCAAACCAACCCGCTGAGCGAATTGACCAACAAGCGCCGGCTTTCCAGCCTTGGCCCCGGTGGCCTTCAACGAAACAGCGCGAAATTAGAGGTTCGCGACGTGCACCGCAGCCACTACGGCCGTATCTGCCCGATCGAGACGCCTGAGGGCCCGAACATCGGCCTTATTTCGCAGCTAACGGTTTATGCTCGCGTCGACGAGTACGGATTGATCCAGACCCCGTTCCGGATTGTTAAGGACGGTCGTGTTACCGCTGATATTGTCTACCTCGCCGCCGGCGAAGATGATGACGCCCGCGTCGCTCCCGCCGATACGAAATACAACGAAAGGGGCGAGTTTCTTGCTGATCGCGTGCAGATTCGCCACCGCGGAAGCTATCCGACTGTCAACAAATCGGAAATCGATTACATGGACGTTTCACCCGTTCAGATTATTTCGGTAGCGACCTCTTGCATACCATTCTTGGAGAACGACGATGCGAACCGGGCCCTTATGGGCGCCAACATGCAGCGTCAGGCTGTTCCGCTATTACGCTCCGACCGGCCTATCGTGGGCACTGGATATGAAAAGCGCGCAGCG
>JACDEQ010000056.1 GCA_013816225.1 Armatimonadota bacterium
GTAGTCGGGTGTGTCAACCACGTCGTAGCCGTCATACGGGAACTTGCCAAAGCGATCCTCGAAGAAGGCCACGGAATCGCGAGCCATTTCGGCATCATGCTTGGCGCGGTTCTTGTCGACATTCAAATGCCACGCCCTAAACTTTCGGCCGCGCCCTTCGGTCTCGTGCGCAAGAGAATACGGGCCGCCAACGGCGTGAAAATAGGGAATTGCCAGCATGTTTTTGTATTCGACCACTTTCCGGGTACCTACTACTTTCTCGCCGACGAGGTTGCCGTTGCCCATCAAGAGCCATTCCTTCGGCCCGTCGATTCGAGTTGTCGATGTTGCTGGGCCACGCCCGATATGCGGATACCAGTACGAGGTAAGCAGCATCTGGTCCGGGGTCGTCTTGTCTAGTCCGCGAAGGTTGACGGACGCATCGTATTTGAGCTGGAGTTGGCCGCCATCTGAGGCGTTGGTTAGGTAGATGATCCCGCCGGCTTGGAGAAGTTGTGTCGTCTTGGGATTGAGCATCGACTCGCCCAGGCTCTTGTTGACAATGAGCTCGACTGGCAGGCCATTGTAGGTCGCGGCCAGCACCGTGTACGCATCGTTCATGCGCATGAAGGCTGTTCGCGGCCCGTCGCCAACCCGCTTCAACTCGCAGACGGCCGTGATGCTTGCCCGGCTGTTTTCCGGCTGAAGTTTCAAATCGAAATCAATGTGTTCGACCTTGTATGCAGTCTTGAGATCCTCGGGCATTTCACGCCCCAGCCGTAATCCCTCGCCTGTCGGCACGAGCGGAAACACTGCGTCGTGCTCGGCCTCAAGGCCCTGATATCTGTGGAAAACGATCCAGTATTTTCCGAAGTTTTCAAAGCCCGGTGGGGCAGGAAAGGGCGAAATACCAATACTGCGCAGCGAAGCGCCCGGCCCGGCCATCGCCTCTAAATGGGCGGCGTATGACGGCTCGTTGAAGAGCGGACGCAATTGTTCGTAGCGCGCGGACTTAGCGGCGGCGTGTAGCCGATCGACCATCGCGACAGCATCCTGCAAGTCGTCCGTCGAATATGTGGGAGCTAGCATGAGGGCGGCAATGGTCAGCAGCATGATCAAAAGTATGACGAGCACTGCGCCGAGTCTGTAACATAATGAGGATACCGATGGAAGAGTTGACAGAAAGAAAGCAGCGCATCCTCCGGGCCGTTGTGATTGAGTACGTCGAAACAGCGGAACCCGTCGGCAGCGGCTTGCTGGTGGAGCGTTACACCTTCGGCGTCAGCCCGGCGACCGTGCGAAACGAACTCTCCGAGATGTCCGAGCGCGGGTTTCTCGAACAGCCGCACACGTCCGCCGGACGAATTCCATCGGATACCGGATATCGATACTTCGTCGATCGTCTGAGCGAGCGGTCGGTGCAGAGCGACGCTGCGAAGCAGGTAAGGGATTTGTCGCGGAACGAAGCGACCCTTCATCAGTTGCTGGCAGAAACATGCCGCGTGCTCTCCCGGTTGACGTCCCAAGTGTCGATTGCGGCAACTCTCGGTGAGCGGAGCATTTCGGTCAAAAGTGTGAGTGTCACGGGCGTTACAAAAGAGCGGGCACTCGTGGCCGCCGTGTTCAGCAATGGGTCCATCGAGACCCGGATCATTCCAGCGACGCCCGACCTTACGCTGGCCGACATACACGATGTTTCTCTCGCCCTCACAGCCGCTGCATGCGAGGTCAAGATCGGCCCCATCGCACGGATGGCATCTCCTGAATTCGGCGAGCTAAAGCCCGCAGCTCGGATTTTGGGCGCCGCGGCTTGGAAATCGCTCAAGTCGATTTGTCGATCCCTTTCCACGGGTAAGGTCATTACGGAGGGTACTCAGTACCTCTTTTCACAGCCGGAGTTCAAAGGCGACGTCGATGCGCTCGGGAAGATCATTTCTGCACTGGGAAGTGAGGAGACCCTTCACGAAGCGCTCGACAAGCCATACGACAAAGGCGCCACGGTCACGATAGGCCACGAAAACTCACCCGATGCTCTTCACCGCCTTGCGATAATCGCAAGCCGCTTCTATTCAGGACAGGAGGAGGCAGGCGCCATCGGAATCGCCGGGCCAACACGCATGCGGTATTCGGACACGATCCCGCTAGTCGAGACAGCCGCGAAAGCTCTTTCGGAAGCACTTTCGCGGCTTATGCGCTAGTCCCCTTACGCACGGGCCAAAGTGCGATCAAGGTCATTGCGGCGAGGGCGAGCCATGGAAACCATTGCCTTACGATGATCGGCTTGTGCGAAGAAACAAGTACTTCCGCTTGCACGGTGGTCGTAGTGCCGATCGGCGCTTGAGCGACGATGTTGCCACGCGAGTCGATGATCATGCTGGGCCCGAGCGAGGCGCTGCGAACGACGGGCATCCGGTTCTCGACTGCCCGGAGGACCGCCCCGGCTTTCAGGGCGTCGATTGCGCCCGTTCCTTGATACCAGTCGTCCAGACTCAGGACGGCGAGAATCTCCGCCCCGTTAGCTGCGTGCGTTCTCGCAACTTCCTCAAAAAGTGCCTCGAAACAGAGCAATCCCCCAACCCTTAGCCGGCCTACCGTCAAGGTTTGCACACGTTCGCCCGGAATTAAGTCCCCCCTCGGTAGGTTGAAATCCTTGAGGAACGCGAGCCGATTGCGAAACGGCACATACTCGCCAAAGATCACCAGGCGAACCTTGTCCGCGGCTTGCCATTTGCCATCAAACGCGAACAGGCTCTGGTAGCTGGCGCCTGCGTCGTCGCGCTGGCCGCCCATAATTGTAGGTTCAACGAAATCGATCGGAAATGGAGCGGTCGGCTTTTCTCCGCTCCAACGAGATACGCCTTCCGGAAGCACCGTAAGGTCCCTGGCCACATGTGCGCCCACCTCGATTGCCTGCGGTACTTTGACCGCCAGCTTGGCGTCCATCGCTTGATTTGTATTGAAGGCGAGATCCACGCCCGGCTGTACCGCAGCCACGCGCTTTTGCTCACCCTGCACCGGCGTGAAAGCGCTTAGAAGCGACCCGCCCATGATAAGCATCGCTACGATAACATATGTCCATGTGCGCCGGGCAGGGAAGTCCTCTTTGAGCCAAAGCATCGCTCCGACAACGTTGATCAAGACGACCCACGCGCCAAGGAAATAGGGCCCGGCCCACCAAGCAGGCTGAAGCAAGGCCGGGGCCTGCCACAAACTTGCTCCCAGGAGGGACCACGGATAGAAAAGGTATGGGATCGTCGAGCGGAACACCTCGACGCCGGCCCAGATGAGCGGAAAAGCCCAGGGCCAATTTCGGTTCCATGCCTTTGCCGCCACTCCGGCGAACAGTGCGAAGTACGCTGCAAACGCGCTGCAAACTAGCAACCATGGCACCATCGCCAGCAAGGAGGAGCCGGTCCATCTGCCCACGAATTGCTCGAGCCAGAACATGTTGGGCAACGCGAATGCCAGCCCGAAAATATAACCTCTGGCAAACGCCGCCCAAAAGCGCAGCCCGCGAATGTTGACCAGCAACGGTACAAGCGCCACAAACGCAAGAAATAGCAAGTTGAATGGTGGGAAGGCAAGGGCAAGCAAAAGCCCACCGCCAACCGGCATCCCAAGCGGCCGCAATCGCCTCAGCATGACGTTCTGAGGTGAGAGCAATCGTCGAAGCGGACCATTCTCCGCGTTCCGATCTCGTCGAAAGTTATCTCGGTGATGCCACCGTTCGACAGACGAAAACAGTCCGCGGTCGCGGGTGACCCGTGCAAAAGGGCAGCGATTAAAGCCGAGCCTGAACCGCCGTGCGTAAAAATGGCCACCGTGCCGGAAGAGCGCCTCTCAAGAAGCTCGACCAAGAAATAGCCAACGCGAGCGAAGACATCGATGCCGCTCTCACCGCCTCCAGACAACTGCAGCACCGGGTCCGCCTTGCATGCGCGGTACGCTTCCTGATCTCGTTCAAGTATGTCTTCGCGAGTCATGCCCTCCCACGAACCGTAATCGCGCTCGCGGAGGCGAATATCGGATATCACTTCAACGCCGATCTTTTGGGACAGCGCTTCCGCGGTCGCCAACGTTCGCTTCATGTCGCTGCTATACACAGCGTCGACGGATTCCTGCCGCAACGCAACCGAACACATTTCAGCTTGCTTTAGGCCAGCCTCATCCAGCTCGATGTCGGCATGCCCCTGGCTCCGGCCTTCCAGGTTGTACGAAGTTTGTCCGTGACGGATGATAAGGAGGCGGAGCATGTGGTCGGGTTATACCTGCCAAGGCTCCAGAGTTCCGACGTCGTTACCTTCGTGGTCGACGATCAAACGGCCCGATGTGGAACTTTTACCGGCAGTGGTGCCTGTGCCTGTGTGACGATCGTGAAAGCCACGGATTCGAAAATCGGCGCGCACGATTCGGGCAAACGCGAAATGAGCGACGATAATGCGAACTGGAAATGGTCGGGGCGGGCAGATTTGAACTGCCGACCTCTGCGTCCCGAACGCAGCGCTCTACCAAGCTGAGCCACGCCCCGATATGAGCAGTCAGTATACCGGGCTCCCGGTCGTCGAACAAATCCCACTCTTCGGGCGTAGCACAGGTGTTAGTCGAGGCATAAAGAATGATAGAAATACCGATTTGGTGGCTGGTCGTTACAGGAATATTCGCGATTGTGAGTATCGTTGCCGTTTTGGCCCAGGCGGCGCTCATCGTTGTCCTGATCAAGCTGGTCAAGGATTTGCAGCCAAGAATCGGAATGATCGCCGGAAAGGTCGAAGCGATTGCCGACCGAGTCGAAGGCATTGCCCAGCGCGTCGAGAGCGTGTCGCAATCGGCCAAGGGCATTGCAGAATCCGCAAGAGGCACCGTCCAAACGCTCACGGGCCGTGCCGAGACCGTGGCGTCAAAGTTCCAGCACGTGGCCACACTGTCCTCGGACAGTGTGGAGAATCGCATGAGGTCCTTCGCGCCCTTCTTTGTTTACGCGCGGCTCGCTTTCGAATTGCTGAGCAAGTTTGCAGACTTCAAGAGCGAGCGTCAACGCGACCGTCGTGACTACCGAGACGGCACCATGGGCGAACTGCGTGCACCGGTCAACGATAATTAACGAACTCTGCTGGAAAGTCTAGGTCGAGGCCCTTTACGAAGACGATCGCCTTTTGAAGCTCATCTTTGTCTTTGCCCGTCACCCGCAATTCGTCGCCCTGAATCTGCGCCTGGATCTTGAGGCCCTTGTCCTTGATTTTTTTTATCAGTGACTTGGCCTGATCCTGCGCGATTCCTTGTTTGAATGACGCTTTCTGGTGCACTGTCAACTTTGCACCCTTTTCGATCTTGCCGTAATCGAGTTGGCGCAAATCTATCGCCCGCTTGATCAGCTTGCTCTCGACGATATCTTTCAGCTGCGACAGCTTGAATTCATCGTCTGACGTAAGAGTTAGCGCCTCTTTATCCAACTGGATATCGCTTTGCGAGCCCTTGAAGTCGAATCTGTTAGCGAGCTCGCGCTGCGCCTGATCGATTGCGTTCTTCATTTCTTGCATATCGATCCGAGAGACGATATCGAAGGAATACTCTTTTGCTGCCACAGGGCTGAATTGTACCGGGCTTCCCCTCCCGATCCAAAGGCGCCGGGAGGGGAATGCTTGCCGTTAGCCCCTAAAGCGCCACGACGCCTCGTCGACCGACGAGGTCCACGGGTACACAAAGATCGTTCCTGTCGTCTTGTACAGGATGCGCATTTTAATAACGTTGCCCGGGCCTACATACTGGGCAGGGTCGGGAACGTCGAGTGTTCGCACGGTATCTGGGTCTCCACCGCTGCCTATCGGGTTGAAGGTGTCAAGCCTCGTCCAAGTGCTTGTCGAATAGTTGAAAGCCTCCACAATTTGGCGCGTAACACTCGTCGAGGACCTCGATTCGACGACCACTGTGAGTTCCGTGGGAGTGTTCGACGGTCCCGTGGTTTCGTAGACTACCTCGATGGGATCCTGGTTGTTCGAAAACACTGGGCCCGGCCTCATGACCATGTACGTGTCGTCGCTGTTGCCTACCTGCGGCAAGGCGCCGGACAACACACGTCCACGGTTCATGTGGTACGAGGTGGGACGCAACTTGATCGGTCCGTCGACACAGAAGCTTGTTCCCGTTAAATTGATCGTGTAGTTGCCGACGTTCCCTGAGCCGGAAGTCCATGAACTTAGCGGGCTGCCCGCGCCTGGGCCATCCGGCGCGCGTTCTGTGTTGAACGGTTCGTCCAACCAAATGTCGCCGCCGGTGCTTCGCGCGTCAGCGTCCCACCTCGAGATTGAAATGTAATAAATGCCGGGTTCGGTCACGAAGGTCGATGAGAGTGCGGACCAAACTCCCGTGCCGTTCGGCTCGTCGTCGTTGAAAGCCACGCCAATCCCATCGGCCTTGAACAAAAAGAGCTGTGTATCGAAATTAACCGACCCCACCAAGGACGCGCTGAACGCGGCCGGGTTATCGATCATGATGCAGAACGTATCCACATCATTCGAGCCGGAGATCGAGCCCACGATCATGTTCAGCGGGCCGGAACCGGCCGTCTCCTGGCCGGGGAGCAGGCTGGGCGCATCGATGAACTCGTTCCAGATACCGACTGGAGGTGGCGGGGGCGGTTCGCCCTGGGTGCCGACGTCTGCTCCCGTGAGCGCGATCGTGTACGGTCCCGCTGGCGTGGGCTCTAGAGTCCAAAATGACAGCGGGCCGGGCGCGCCGGGACCGTCGGGTGAGCGCTCCGTGTTGGCAGGCGAGTTCAGCCATATGAGCTCGTCCGCCGCGGTTTTGGGGTCCCTGTTGTAGTGGGTTATCGCAATAAAGTAGATGCCCGGTTGCGTGACGAATGTAGAGGTAATGCGGGACTGCCGGCTGCCACCTACGGGGTCGTCGTCATTGTGGGTGACTCCGTTTCCATTTTCGTCGAAAAGAAAAAGCTGCGTGTCCAAGCCCGAGCCGCCGACGGTGGTAGCTGAAAATGCGGCTTCGTCGCTGATGCTGATGCGGTAGACGTCGATCCCGTCCGTTTCGAGTGCGCCCTGGATTGCGTCGAGCGAGCCCGAGTTTCCGATCGTGTCCTGGCCGGGCAAAACGCCGATGGCGTCGCCGGAAGACCCCGATCCCTCGATCCACGTATAGGCGTGTCCCGCTGCGACAGCGAGTCCGCAAACGATCGATAGTGCCAGTTTCCACATAAAAAACCTCCTCATAATAACCATAGATAAAGAACGGTGCTAAGTTTATCCAATAACCAACGCGAAATGACGGGTCGTCGCCCAAAGCGGGGTCGAGAGGCATATATCCACTTCGACGCGTAGATTTCTGACGTCGCTCCGCTCCGATCCGAATGACGGACGGCAGAAGCCGCGGGTTAGTTCACGTACGAAATGTGTGAGAAAAGAGCGCCATGAGGCGTAAGTACTGGTAGTGGACACTTGGCTCATTGCGGTGCTGGCACTGATGGCTTTGGTAGGTGCATTGTTTTTGTGCCTTGCACTGCTGCTGATGTTCTTCATGTGGCTACTTGCTCCGTTGCGGCCTCAGTTCAACACGTGGCTCTACGGCATCAAGGCCAAGCTACCGAAGCTTCCAGAAATGCCGCGGCGGATCGAACGGCGAGAACCGATGGTGCTCGACCTCGACATTCGGGACAAGGACTGGTCGGAACCGATAACCGGGCCGCACTAACTCACTAACGTCGCCAGTTCTTCGCCACGGCCTTGCTGCCCTCGATCTCTGGGTTGTCCGCATAGGCCGGCCGCTCGTGTCCCAGCCAATCCACAACTTCCCATAGGTTGAAAGCGACAGCGTCGGGCTGTGGGCCGGAGCCAGGGTTCGTTTCCATCGCCTTATTGACCCAAATGGAATGCCAGCCTGCGTTCTTCGAGCCCTGAACGTCATGCTCGAAAGCGTTGCCGACAAATAGCATTTCGTCGTGCTCGAAACCACTTAAACGACGGGCCTCGTCGAAGATTTCTTGGTGAGGCTTGCCAAGTTTGTATTCCCCCTCGATTAGGATATGATCGAAGTACTCGCCGATTCCCAGAGTCTCGATTTCTTGGCGCTGAACGTCGGCCGGGCCATTCGTGATCAGCCCCAGGATGTACTTGGATTTTAGGAATTCCAATACTTCGTGCGTTTCCTGAAATGGCTCCAGCGAAGCGTCCCGCAGTTCTGCGTAGCGCGCGCTGAGTTTAGTGGCCAGTTGGTCGCTGGGGCAGCCCAGGCTGGTCAGCACGCGCCGCATGTGCTCGGTCCTCGTAGGCTCGCCGCTTTCCAAATAGCGCTCGTACCAACTGTCGGTCTTGATTTCAGGCGAGAAGGTCGAAAATACGTTCCGCCAAGCCTCTATTGCCTTATCGGGATCGCACTCCAATGGAGCCTCTTCGAATGCCTGTCGCAGCCCACGCCGAGAAGCTGACCAGTAGGCGCAGAGGGTGTCGTCCAGATCGAAGAATATGGCTCGGATTTGCTGTTTCATAGGTTGTGCGGAACTAAGGTAATCCCATCGCTATTCGGACTTCCTTCATCGTTTCCGATGCGACTGCTCGCGCCTTTTCTGCGCCCGCCGCTAATATATCTACGACGTGGCCGCGATCTTGTTCCAACACACGCCTGCGCGCCCGAATGGGCGCTAGGGCCTCGTTCACACTCTCGATACACTCGCGTTTGTTTTGCACACAGCCTCGCAGACCCTGTCGGCACTCTTCGAGCGCTAACACATAGTTCGGATTGTAGACGGTGTGTAAATCACAGACGGCACAACCTTCCGGATGTCCCGGATCATCTTTTCGAATCTTTAACGGGTCGGTAAACGCCTTCATGATTTTCATTGCCGTTTCGTCCGGGGTGTCGGCGATATAGATGGCGTTGTCGTAGCTCTTGCTCATCTTCCGCCCGTCCATGCCCATCATCGATGGCGTTTCGCTAAGGACGTTCTGAATTTCGGGGAACACGTTTCCGAATAGGTAATTAAATCGTCGGCCGATCTCGCGGGTCAGTTCTAGGTGGGGAACCTGGTCTTTGCCGACCGGAACCCCGTAAGGCTTGTACAGGAGGATATCGGCAGCCTGCAGCACCGGATAGCCGAGCAAACCATGGCTTGCATCGGCGTACCCGGTCAAGAGCTCCCGCTTCTCCTTATAAGTCGGCACGCGTTCCAGCCACCCCAGAGGTGTGCACATGCTGAAAAGCAGATAAAGCTCGGCGTGTTCCTTAACCTGAGACTGCAGGAAGATTGCGCTTCTATCCGGGTCGATGCCGGCGGCAAGGTAGTCCGTTGCGACGCCGATCGAATTCTCGTAAATCTCGCCCGAATGATCGATCATCGTCGTGAGCGCATGCCAATCCACTACGCAGCAAAAGAGATCGTATTCTTCTTGAAGGTTAACCCAATTGCGCAAAGCTCCCTCTAGGTTGCCTAGATGGAGCTTTCCCTGCGTCGGCTGCATGCCGCTAAGGAGACGTTTGCGAGACACGCGCTTCATTATGCCGCATCGACCTTAAATAGAAACGGGCCCACGGCTTTGGGAACGCTCTGCGGTACGTGCGTGAGCCCGTATGATTAAAGACCTACACCGCAGCTTTTCGAGTTGGGCTCGCCTAACCGGCGCAACTTAGCTCCAATGATAACCGATCTATCGTCTCCGAGCATGTCCTAATTTGTGCGTACAACCTTGGTACGCCCCGTTAGGTAGAGTCGCTTTGCTGAATGTACCACGATTTCCAACATTTCTTGCGGGAGCTCGATTCGCGGGGCGAGCTTAGGAAGGTCAAGGCGCCGTTAAGCCCGGACCTCGAAATAACGGAGGTCGCGGACCGATGCATGAAGATGCCAGGCGGCGGCCCCGCTCTTCTAATCGAAAACCCAACAGGCTATGACATACCGGTTGCCATCAACACGATGGGATCGAGGATGCGCATGGCCTTGGCGCTCGGTGTCGAGGATGTTGAGGAAATAGCCGCAGAGCTTATCGACTTGCTCAAGCCCGACATCCCCGCAAAGCTCACCGAAAAGCTCAAGCTGATAGCGAAGCTCGGAAGATTCGCAAAGGTTCCTCCGAAGACGGTTAGCTCGGGGATCTGTCAAGAGGTAGTCCTTGAGGGCAAAGAGGTCCACCTTACGAAACTGCCCATTCTGAGGTGTTGGCCCGAAGATGCGGGCCCGTTTATCACGCTCCCGCTCGTATTCACCCACGATCCGAATACCGGGAAGCGCAACGTGGGCATGTACCGAATGCAGGTGTACGACAGGAACACGACAGGCATGCACTGGCAGATGCACAAAGTCGGCGCGGAGCATATGAAGCTGGCCGCGGAGAATCGAAAGCACATTGAGGTCGCCGTCGCGCTCGGCGGCGATCCTGCGTACACCTTTTCCGCGATTTCCCCACTTCCACCC
>JACDEQ010000057.1 GCA_013816225.1 Armatimonadota bacterium
TGATCACTCCGTGCGCCGCCGGCAGTCTGCAGAAGCACGTTCGCCCGGGTGAGTTCGTGCTTTGCGACCAATTTGTCGACCGGACCCGCGGACGCCAGGACACCTTTTTCGATGGCCCCATCGTCAGTCATGTAAGCCCGGCAGACACCTATGATCCCACGCTTCGCAAAATCGCCGCCGAAGTCATCCGCTCACACGATATCGGACTTCACGAGACCGGTACAGTCGTGGTTGTCCAAGGTCCGCGCTTCAGCACGAAGGCCGAAAGCAAGTGGTTCGGCGACCAGGGCTGGGAGGTCGTCAACATGACCCAGTACCCCGAGGCCTATCTTTGCCGCGAGATGGGCATGGCGGTGCTCAATATCTCCCTGATCACCGACTACGACAGCGGCCTTCATGCCGAGGTCGAGCCTGTTACGGCCGCGTCGGTGCTCGCGGTTTTCGAGCAGAACGCGAAGCGGATTCGCCAAGTGGTGATCGATATTATCGGTAGAATGCCCGCCGATCTCGACTCGCTGGGCGCCGCGGAATCACTTCAGTTCACGCGCGGCGACGGCCATGCGCATTCCCCCGACGACGTCAGGATATTTCAAACGGAGTTCTAAAACCCTATGCTGTTCGCCCTGCCGCACACTCCTCTTCACGCACCGATCCGCCCGCTCATCGAATCTACCTACATTAAGGAACCGTCGCAGGAGTGGGTCACGCTCGGCGAGATAACGATGTTCGGCCAGGAGTCCATCGATTCGCGAAAGCTGCCTGAACGGAAGGTCGCGATCAAGTTCCCGAAGGAATCGGTACCGCCCGTGGAAAATTCCGGGTCCTCGCTGAAATGGGGCGACTGGAACGTTCAACTCAACGAATGGGGAAACTTGGGCCGCGTTTACCGCGGAGCCGGCGGCTGGGGCGAGTTCAAGAGCCTTTATGAGATCGCCCAAAGGAGGATCGGCGCGGGCCAATCCTATCCGTGGAAGGTGAAGGCCGTTATCTTTCGAAGGACGGACGTCCTTTACAAACGCGGAGACGGCGTGCTCGAGCGGCAATACGCGGACATCTCGGATGAAGAGATGACGTTCTGCTTAGAGACGTTCGCTCGTTTCGAGGCGGTCATCGAGGCGTTCACCGGCGGCGCTCTCGACATTCAACTGAGCGCGGCGATCGAGACCGACCCGGTGGTCGGCTCCTACGAAAAAGAAGAGGTTTGGTCGTTTCACCCGTTCGACGCGGGCGATAACTATTTGCGCGGCAGGTTCAACCGTGGCGACTTCGACTCGATACTCTACTTCTACCACCCTGCGGACACGCGCGCCTTCAGCTTCGGCGGGACGATCGGAAGGACCAACAATGCGACCCAGTCTTATGTGATTCTGTCCAATGGGCGCGAGATGGGCGACCGGATCGGACACACGGAGGCGATGGTCCACGAGTGGTATCACCAGATCGAGGACACCTATTTCAAGCACGGATACGGCGGCTTCGAGGGCAGCGCATTACCAGAGCTGCATTCCGCCGAAGCAAACGGTTACACAACCGATGTGGCCGGGTATTCCGGGTGGTTTTCGTGGCTGCGCGACCTGATGCACTTTAGCGTTAGGGATGGGATGTGGGGCAAGCTAAAGAACCGCCAAGCGCCGGACTTCGCCGGTGTTCGAAGCCAGACGCACGCCTTCGACGGTCAGCTTCACCGGTGGAACGATGTCAAGGACGATCCGTGGGCGAAGCTTCCCTTTTTGACCACCGCGGACCTCGCAAAGCAGATCGGCGCGACGAGCGTCGAGATCGTGCAGGACGGCTCGCAGGTCCTGCTCTTGCCGCGTGGGATGAAACCGCGGACTCAACTCCTACCTCAAATCCGTGACGAAGACTTCGCGCTCAACAACGAACTGAATTTCTCGCGGGAGGCGATGGCGCGCGTCGGATACCAAGACCGCGATTTAGTGCTCGTCCGGTTCGACGCCGTGGACTACGTGATCGATTGGCTAGGCGACCACCCAATCGGAACCACATCGCCAGCGAACGTAATGGGCTACCTCAATGTCGGGACGCGAATGATGATCGTACTCGACACGAAGCTTAGCAACGACACCCTCGCCGAGTTGAACTTGCTAAACATGGGCTCCGCCAAGTCCGGCGTTGCCGTCTTGGGAAGGGGAAACTACGGGCTTGGGGAGCCGTTGAGGGTTTCGTTCGCCGCAGAAGTGCCTGACGCGAGGTATACGGTCACCCAACCGGACGGCTCGGGCATTCCGATGAATGGCGGCTTGCTGGAGCTAGGCGGATTCCAAGGAACGAGGATTCTTAAGGTCATCGCGGCTCTCCCTTCGGGCGAGCGAGCGGAACGATTATTCGCGGTCCGTCGATTGCCGACTGTCCAGATCGGTCTCGAAGCGGTCGGAACACGCCGTATTTCGACCGGCAGCCACAAAGTCCGTGTCGAGTTGTCGAGCCTCGGCGAGGCTGCAACGATCGGCCTTAGAGCACAGCTTCCGTTCGGTTGGAGCATCAGTGGATTGTCCGAACAGATCTCTGTGGCGGCCGGCGAGCAGAAGGTCATCGAGGCCATGCTTTCAATCCCTGGCACATCGTCTGACGACAACTACGAGATCGCAGTCGAAGCTCGCTCCGGAGACACGCAAACGGGAAGGTTGCAGCTCGAAAAGTTTACGGCTCCTACCCTGGTTTCAAACTCGTTCTCGCAGGGCCACGATAGCTGGGATTCTAAGCGTCCAGACAATGCAGGCTGGACCGTTACGCTGGACCCGGCTGGTGTCGAGGGCGCCGCATTGGCCGTCAAGGATCGCGGGGGGGCTCGATGGGGCCGCGTCAATGCTTTCGGAAGGTACCTGCCGAACGGCAAGCGCGATCCGGCCTTCATGGGCTACGATGTTGCAGCCCATTCGTTCCTGGACTTCGATTTGAAAACGTCTTCGGAAGACAACCTCGCGCTGGCCATTACTCTGAGCAGCGGTAAGCGATATGTGGTGATGCTGGCCGGGCCTTACCAAGAGCAGTGGGGCGAAAGCGTTCAGCTTCCGAGGGCGAAGTTCATACCGAACGGCCAGTGGCAGCGGATCGTGTACAACCTGAACGACGCATTGAAAGCCGTAGCGGGCGCCGGCCCTCATTACGTCGTCGATATCGGCTTCGGCGACTCAAGGACGTTTAGCAGCAATCAGTATTTCAACGAGGACGTGCACACGCACGTGCTCGACGAGTTCAGAATCACCCGCGATGCGGACACTGCAGACAACACAACCAAAGATGACCCGGATGCCGAGCTTTCTGCCGGCGCTGACCCGACGTCGGCGAATCCCGAAGACAGAAGTAGGGCTGCCGCGGCGCTTGGGCCGGAATCTTCCGCGGAGCAGATCGCGGCCATCCGGGCATTGATCCGCGATGAGCATCCACAGGTGCGGCTCAACACAGCCGCAGCCTTCGCACGCGTCAAGGATCCGGAAGCGGTGCCATTGCTCGCTGCCGCCGCGCGGATCGAGCGGCAATCGTATCAAGGTGTGTACATGGTGCGAGCGCTCGAGTACCAAAATCTCCCGGAATCGTGGAAAACGATGGAGGCCTTGGTTCGCCAAGGCAGGGCCGAGGAGATGGCTGTCGGCGAAGCGGCAATGGCGATGGCCCGGTCCGGCGACGCCAAGAGGGCTCCTGACATCAGCGTCTTGCTCACCGCCAAATCCTGGCAGGCTCGTCGCGATGGCGCAAAAGCAATCGGAATGCTGCCGGGCACGATTCCGCAGCAGATGCTGATGATGTTCTTGATTGAGGTCGATCCCATGGTCCGCATCGCAGTGGCCCGCGGCGCAAACGTGGACGTCGACCCCGTAGGCAAGCGCATGGAGTGGGGCAGCGTCAACGACCTCTCGAATGTCGTCCGCGCTTACGACTATGCAAGCCTGACCAAATCCGCCGATCCGGTCCGGAGGACTCGAGGCTACGCCGGACTCAAGGAGCCGGACACCGACATTCGGCGAATCATCGCCGAGGAGATAGGGAACGATTCGAAAGAGCACCACGTCCAACCGTTACTCGGGCTATTGTCGGACCCGGCGCCGGAAGTACGCGCTGCCGCAGTTATATCGCTAATAAAAATGCCCGGCAAACGAGACTTTTCGGAGATGACCGCGCTGGCTGGCGAAGATTACGAAGAAGTCCTGATACCGCTCCTAGCAGCGGCAAAAGAGAAGAAGATCGAATTGCCGAGAGTGACGTTGGAGCGGCTCGCTACGCATAGGAACTCCGAGGTTCGCAAGCTGGTTAAGGAGATCACCGGATAATGACAGTCTTACTTGGTTCAGATCACGCAGGATTCGGCCTAAGAAGAGTTCTCGCCAACTCGCTCATCGAGCGCGGCCACGCGGTCGCCGAGATGGGCGCTACCGGCGAGGACGCTTTCGATTATCCCGACGCGGCGATCGAACTGAGCCGACGCATGCAGCGCGGAGACGCTGAATTCGGTGTACTGATCTGCGGCACCGGAATAGGAATGTCGATCACGGCAAACAAGTTCAGGGGCATACGCGCTGCCGTTTGTTGGAGTACCGAAGCCGCAAAGCTGGCACGGGAGCACAATCACGCCAACGTGCTCTGCATCGGAGCACGCTTAATCGATCCCGACGCGGCTCAGTCGATTCTCGATATGTTCTTGACCACCCCGGAGAGTCCCGAAAGCCGCCATGCGCGACGCGTTGCGAAAATCGACTTCCTGGGCGAGTGCGCGGAACCAGAAGCGGCTGCAAAGTAATCAGATGAGTAAACCGACCAGTTTCTATTTCTGGACCGCCGTGGCAGTTGTCGTTGCGGTAGGCGGTGCAGGATACGGAAACTCGTTGAGGGTGCGCCATGACGGCGGGGATGGACTCATTGCACCATCCGCGTTGTACGCGTCGAACCAGGATTCCGGCAATGCCACGATTGCTGAAGGCATCCCTGCCCGACAATACTTCGACGAGGTGCGGCGCGTGATTCTCGACGAGTTCGTAGAGCCGGTCAGCAATGAGACCCCGCTCGCGCGTGGCGCTCTTCAGTTCATGCTGCAAGAGCTCGGCGACCCTTCTTCTCGCTACTACTCGCCCGCTCAATGGGCAGCCTATGTCGACATGTTCGAAGGTCACTACTCCGGCATCGGCGCAGACCTTTCCGTCCATGAAGAACAAACGCCGGAAGGCTCCATCTTGCCGATAAGGGTCGTCTCGGTGGTCGAGGAAGGACCTGCCTCGACGGCAGGACTTAAGCAGGGAGACTGGATCGACGAGATCGACGGCAAATGGATTGCGAGCCGCTCGCTATGGGTCGAAGTCGAGAAGGCGAGTGGAAAGCTCACCAAAAAGCAGATCACCCGCGAGCAGTTCGACCAGATTGTCGAGCAGTTGCAGAAGAAATCGGAGAAGCTCATAACGATCTTCCCCGCCCTTGAGGAGCTCCAGGCTATGACCGGCCCAGTTAAGCTCAAAGTAAGACGCGGAGACGAAACGCTCGATTTCACGATCATCAGGAAAAAGGTCGACGTCGTCCCCATCGGAGCGGAAGGCTCGGCGATTCGAATAAGGTCATTCTCCAAATCCGCTGCGAACGAGTTGGCCGCGCTCGTCAAGGGGAAGGATAGCGTTGTCTTGGACGTGCGCGGAAATCCGGGCGGCTCGTTCACATCGATGGCTGCCTGTCTTGCCGAACTATGCCCAAACGGCGTCTACGGGATGCAACAGAAGGATCCAAAGCATCAACCCCAAAAGCTGGTTCTGGAGGGGACGAGCGCTCCGCCCCGTTTGTCGGTGATTGTAGACCGTGGCACGGCACGGGAAGCCGAGCTTTTTGTGACCGCCCTTCGCGATCTCGCAGGCGCCGAAGTCAAGGGGCCGCCAACGTTCGGACTCGGCCAGCGGATCGAGCGGTTCGCCCTGGCGGACGGAAGCGGATACACCATAACCTCCGCATATCTCCTCGACACTCACGGCAACTCCCTCGTGAGGTCCAAGACGGCGAGCAAGGTCGAGAAAGATGCGCTGTCTCAGCCAAGGATTCCCGAGAGGCTAAAACGGTGACATTCTTGAGCCGAACGCTTAGTCTGGCTGGGCTCTTCGTAATTACGCTCATCGCGGGATTCGGCTGGAGAGACGTTGCAAAGGGGGAGGCCCCACGAATCGAAGACCTGCAGGCGGTGCTCGCAGGCAAGCCAGCCGGAACGAAGGAACTGCAGCCCACCGAAACCTTCGTTCAGGCGCTCGCCAACGTCGACGCCCTTCACTACGGCCCGGAGAACAGACAAGAACTCACGCACTCCGCGGTGGCGGGAATGCTATCCGCCCTGAAAGATCCCCATACGATTCTGCTGGAGCCCGAAGCCGCCAAGCAGTTCCAAGAGAAGAACCATGGGCAATTCGTGGGCATCGGCGCGGAACTGACGCGCGACGCGCTGGGAGCAAAGGTCAGAAGAGTATTCAAGAACAGCCCTGCTAGCCGAGTCGGCCTCAAGCCGAACGACATCATTACTAAAGTGCATAACTCGGCAGTTGCGGGGCGCGATTTGCTGGACGTCGTGAACGATATCCGTGGACCCTCGGGTACCAGTGTGCGGCTAACGGTGTATCGCCAAGATGCCGAAGAACCGCTCACTTTCGAAGTGGAGCGTCGCCAGGTCCAAATTCAGGACGTTTATGGCGAGGTTCTTTCCGGGCCGAATTCGCAGGGCAAACTCTTGATCGGAAAGCTGGAAATTAGGTCATTTTCGGAAACCATTCTCGCACAGTTCGACGAAGAGCTAGCCGATCTGGAGTCTCAAGGGATTCGCGGGTTAGTGATCGACGTTCGGGGAAATCCAGGCGGACTGCTAAGCGCCGCGGTCGAGATGGCGGCGCGATTCCTGGACAACAAGGTAATCACCTCGATGAAGAAGCGTGATGGCCGTCCCGAAACGTTCTTTTCGAGAAGCGGCCTGGCTAACGGCCGGACCTACCCCGTCGCCGTCTTGATTGACGCGGGCTCAGCCAGCGCGTCGGAGATCCTCGCTGGAGCTATGCGCGATTACCAGCGGGCAGTCTTGGTGGGCGAGCGCAGCTACGGCAAAGGCTCGGTCCAAGTGGTGAAACCGTTGGACGACGGTGCACAACTAAAGCTAACGATCGCGCGGTACTACCTGCCTAATGGCGAATCTATTCAGCGCAAAGAAGCAGAAGATGGCGAGGTTCTGAGCGGAGGGATCACTCCTGACATTACCGTGGAAAACGGACCGAAAGCCGTCCAGGGAGACATGGCCACCGACAAGCAGCTGCGTGCCGCTATCGAGAATCTCCAATCGAAATTGCGCTAGGCATACAGGAACGCAGGGCTGCGCGCCGAACATAATCAGCCATGCTTTCGGCTTGCCTGCTTTCTGGTTTAGTGCTTCAAGCCTCTTCGATCATCCTCTACCGGGGCGGGCCGATCGCCGGGTCGGACACCCGCTATTGGTCTTGCGAGGACACGACGCTCGACAAAGAGCGTGCCCAGCGGTCCTACGGGCAAGGCATGCTCCTCCGAATGTCGCCGAGTCAGCGAACGCTCCTGCGATTTGCGGACTTGCGGCGTGCATTCGGGCCGGAGAAGCGCGTTGTTAACGCGAAGCTCGTACTAACCACCGAACAGGTCGCTAAGCCCGGACGAATTAAGCTTTACCGATTCGGCGCGCCGTGGAATGAAGGTGGCGGGACCGGCGAACCCCAAGCTGCACCACCCCAATGGAGCACGACCTGGGACCACCAGTTCTTCGACGAAAGGGGCCGAACGCGGCGGTGGAATCAAGGAGGCGCGAACTTTATGGCGCAGACGCCGTCCGCGGAAGCCGACGTTGTTGTCGGGCAACGGGAGATCGTAGCGGATGGGCTCCAAGCGGACGCGCAGCTGTTCTACGAGCGGCCATATGACAACGATGGTTGGGTGATCGAATTCGACGGCGACTGCGCGGTGAACTCCGCGGAGAATCGTGAGTTTGGTCCGAGATTGGAAGTGCAGCTGGAAACTGCGCCTGCAAAAGGGGGCGCTGACCTGAGCGTGGCGTATATCACCAGAACCCCGGAGTACGAACGATACGACAATCGTGGCGACGCGTACGTTCGCGCAACGGTCGGTGGTCACGAGTCGGGCGTAATGATGAAGCCGGGCGGAGAAGACACACGCAAATGGCCCGCCAAAGGCGAGGAAGTGACCTACACCGCGTACGTGAAGAACGTGGGCAACGCTCCTGCCGCGGGGTTCGGCTATCAGTGGTCTGCGAACTTCGAGCCGGCACACACTGGAACACACAGCGGAACTATCGCTCCCGGAGAGACCTTGCCCGTGACGTTCAAGAACACTTTCCAGGAGTGGCATCACGACCACAGGAACCAGCCCGTATCCTTGAAGATCACGCCATCAGCCGCAGACGCCTTAGCTGCGAACGACTTCCTTGAAATCCAAGCGGCAGCTCTCAACATCGGCATCTGGGTGGACGAAGGCTTTTACCGGAAGTTTGCCGAAAAGCCTAACGCGAGTGGGTCGTCGAGTTTCGAAGATTGGATTCAGTGGCAATTTCGCATCTGGAACGAAGTGTTCATGCGCCACAGCCATTTCAGCTTCGCGCCGGATGGCAGCCGCGAAAGCGTGAGGGCCGGACGGATCACTATCGTCCCCACCGGGACACTCAAGGGTGGAGCGCACATTCCCAACGACACGCCGAGCATGATCTACGACGGCGAATGGGGATTCGATTCGAGCTTCGGTGACGCGACGGGCTACATCGAAGCCGTGCGCAACCAGGCTGACAGGGCGCTGATCCACGAGATGAGCCACCAAATCGGGCTGATCGATTTGTATCAAATGAACATCGACGCCTCTTTGCCGGACGGCTCCAGAGGAAAAGTCCGCCTCAGACACGACGACCGCGTCATCACACGTGGTTGGATCGACCAATTCGGCGGCCTGATGGGTGGAGGCGAGACCCGGGATGAAACGCTGATTCCAGACCGCCTACCCATGCCGCTGGGCGACACAAACAGTTTGGTGTACCTAAGCCCTTTGTTTAGGCCAACCGACCTGTATTCGCTCACAGACGTCTTCGCGCTGAACGCGAACTTGGGCTTCCGGCGCGGCTTTTATGGGGAGTTCCTCTACTCAATGCCGGCGACGAATCTCGTGCGCGTGACCGACCGAAACGGCGAAGCGATCCCCGAGGGGACACTGCAATTCTATCAAACCATCAACGGCGAGGTCCGGGATGGCCCGCCGACCTTCGAGCTACCGTTCAAGAGCGGCTCTGCGACCCTACTGAATCGGCAGACCGGACTCGCGGCGCCATTCAAGACCCTGACCGGCCATACGCTCAAGCCGAATCCATTCGGGCGATTGGACGTGGTCGGATCGAACGGCGTGTTTCTCGTCCGCCTCGATCAACACGGCCAGACTGAATGGGCTTGGCTGAAGGCTTGGCAGCTCACCGATGCCTACGCCCGCGGCAACAAGAACGTTTACGTGCACGAGCTCCGGTTCAACGTGACCCACCGACCGCTGAAGCCACTCGATTGGGCGCTTAAAAAAACAGCCGTCGACAAAGCTAATAGTTCCGGCGCGAACATCGCAAACCTGCTCGACGGCGATCCGAAGACTTTCTATGAGGCCGGGGGTGAGGTGGGAGACTGGGTCGAAGTCGACATCGGCCGCGATCGGCCTATCGGCGAAATCCGGCTCGTCATGACGAGCGACCACAACGCTTTCTGGCGTCAGTTCGAAATCATGCTCTACGGAACTGGCCAGACCCTCGCCGAAGCCAAGAAATACGCCTACGAAGGAAACTGGCCGTCAGCGATCTCGCAGGACAGGGACATCTCGAAAGCTGATGCGGACGTCCGGAGCGTCGCCTACCGCGCACGCCCGCAGACCGCACGATTTATACGAATCATCAACCGCTCCGGAGGCCGCGGCAAGCTGGCAGGGATCGAGGTTCGGGAGACCGAGGCTGAACCTTAGACGGGTCCGAGCGGCGATCGGCGATTATTCTCGGGGTACCGACGCTCGTTCTCGTGTACCGTAACCATTTGCCTTCAACGTCGGCAGTCCGCAGTCGTCACTCGAGCATCTGGCAGGGGCGACAGGACTCGAACCTGCGGCCTGCGGTTTTGGAGACCGCTGCTCTACCAACTGAGCTACACCCCTGCGAGGGCGACGTTGATTATAGCGTCCAGGGACTCGCTCCCGGCGTAGAATCAATTGATAGGAGATAACAAGATGAACCTAAAAAGAGTTTTTCCGGCGGCTCTTCTCGCCGGACTGGTCTTAGCGCAAGCTTCCACCCAAACAG
>JACDEQ010000280.1 GCA_013816225.1 Armatimonadota bacterium
GCATACATTCATGACAATTATGTGGCCAAGCCCGTTCCCAATTTTGGCGATCCGAACGCCGGGATGCTGATCGTGGGACTCGCGCCCGCCGCGCACGGGTCGAACCGTACGGGCCGGATGTTCACAGGAGACCGAAGCGGCGCCTCGCTTTACGCTGCCTTGCACTCAACGGGCTTCGCCAATCAGCCGGACGGCCTGTCTGCGGACGACGGGCTCGAGCTAAACAACGCTCTAATCACGGCGATCTGCCGGTGCGCTCCTCCGGCCAACAAGCCGATGCCCGATGAGATCGCCAACTGCTCCCCGTTCCTTCAAGAAACGATCGAGCACGCCCCGTGGCGTGTGCTCGTCTGCCTCGGCGGCATCGCCTGGGGGCAAGTAAGGAGGCAGTTGAGCCAGCCCTTGGCAAAGTTCGGCCACGGAGTCGAGAGCGAATTGGCGGACGGCCGCATCGCGATTGCGTGCTACCATCCCAGCCAACAAAACACGTTCACGGGCCGCCTAACCCAGGAGATGCTCGACAGATTGTTCGCGAGGGCGAGGAAACTTCTCACAATCGAATGACGGCTCGGCCCAACTCCTCGGCTCGTCGCGAAAGCTTGTCTACGTTGCCACCTTTGGACACGTGCGCTACGCGAATCTCGTCGGATAGAGCCACAACGAGTTCGTCCCGAATCTTGTTGTTCACCCCGATGAAGTTATCGTCGGGCCGGAATGGACTTAGGACGAGGTCGGTTTCCGCGTCGAATCGATACCGCCACAGTCTCGCTGCTGGGAACGGCTCCTGGTCCAAATCGTCACCGAGAGCCTTGAATAGACCGCGATCCAAAACCAGCACGCGCGGTGCGCCCCATCGCAATGGAACGACTGCAGCTCTCTGATAGGCCGCCGTGTTCGAACCCGTCACGAGCACCATCGAATCCAGCACGCCCTCTTCGACGGACTTCTCGGTCGCGGCCAGCGAATCCGGCCCGGCGTCCCGGCTCGCCAAGACCGTGAAGGTCTTGGAATGAAGGACCTGCATGTTTCCATAGGCCACTAGAAAAGCTGGCGGGTTCTCGCAAAACCCCTCGATCCGGCCGGGATATCGAGGGTCCTGGAAAGTGATCACCCGCACGTTTTTGCCCAAGGCACGTCCCTTGAACTTCAAAATGTCTTGCTCGATGCCTTTCGCGCCACGAGCAAGCGCCCGTGCGGACCGTTCGGTTAGCCGATACTCCTCGACAAGGGCGTCAGGGCTGAGCGAAAGGAACTGCCGTTTGGAGACATTCGAAATCGCGTTCCTAGCGAGGATCCGGCTGATCGTCCCGCTGCCGATGCCCGGCGTTAGGCATAATGCCAGTTCGAAATCGGTTTCCGGATCAAACGCGAGTCCCACCCAATGCCTCCGCAGCTGTTATCAGTGCGGCAGCGGCCCTCTCACCGCTGCCACGCACCGATTCTTCCACTTCGGCATGGCTTAACGCTTTTCCTGCAAGCCCTGCGGCAAAATTCGAAACAATTGCAAGAACAGCGTACTTGATCCCGGCTTCGCGCATCGCTACGGCCTCGGTTCCTGCGGTCATTCCCACCACATCTCCGCCGACACGTCGGTAAAACTCGATCTCTGCGGGCGTCTCATAGCGCGGCCCAGGGGCACAGACGTAAACCCCGCCAGCGATCACGCCTTCTTGTACCAACCACCTGCGCGCATCGGGATCGAAAGGGTCGGTGAAGTCCGTGTGGCGAATATCCTGTTCGAACATTGTAATCGACCTACCGGATAGCTCCAAGAAGTCCGAGCAGGCGATCATCGTTCCGATGCCCCAATCTTCTCGCAAGCTGCCGACCGCGGCGCTGGCCAGGCAATACTCGACTCCGAGACTCCTCAGTCCGCCTGCCATCGTTCGATAGTCGATCCGATGCGGAGGCAGCTTATGCCCCGGTCCATGGCGGGCAATCACCAAGAAGCCGCTCTCGGAAATGCGCCCTCGAAGCAACCCAAACGGCGTGGGAACATGGACCGCGCGCCCGCCCCCTTTCAGCAGCAGGTCCCCGATTCCCGTGCCGCCAACGATCGCGACCTTCGGCATCTCCATGTCCTGTGTAAGCATGGCAGAGTCCGGCGCTTGGAACCTGACCGGGTATCCTTGATAAGCTTAGAATGACAACCACGACCCAGATGCAAATCCAGTCCCAGGAGCTGAACCCATGCACGGTCGAGCTTACGGTTACGTGCGCTCCCGAGCAAGTTAGAGCCGGCTACGACAAAGCCTATCGCAGGGCCGCCAAACGGGTTAAGGTTCCCGGCTTCCGCCCGGGCACGGCTCCGAAAGGTGTAGCTCGCAAATACTTGAACTTAGAAGAAGTCAACCGGCTCGCAGCCGAGAACATCGTCCGCGACGCATATGGGTCAGCTGTCAAGGAACGCGATCTCGCGGTGCACGGGAGGCCCGCCATCGAGATCACCAAACTCGACGAGGAGGCCGAGGCTTGCGAGTTTAAGGCGAAGGTGCCGCTCGAGCCGAAGGTTGAACTCGGCGCGTACGAGGGCCTCGAAGCGATCCAGCCAGATCCCGCGGTTTCCGACGAGGAACTCGATCAGCAAATCCAATCGCTCCGGGAGCGCAAAGCCACCCGAAAAAGCATCGAGCACCGGGGAGCAGAAATAGGCGATTTCGCCGTCATCGGCATCCAACCGGACGGCGAAGATAAGGGCCGAAATTTCATGACCGTCATCGGGCAGACGTTCCCCCAGCTCGACCAGCTACTCACGGGGATGAAAGCTGAGGACGCGAAAGCCGCCGACATCACTTTCCCCGAAGAATTTCAGGAAGAGGACTGGGCCGGCAAGCCGATGAAGGTCCAAGTCACCCTCAGATCGCTCTCGGCGCCCGAACTTCCCGAGCTCACCGAAGAATTTGCCAAGGAGTTCGACACCGAGTCGGTTGACGAACTGAGGTCGCGGATCCGAGACGAGATGGGCCGCGCTAAAGCCAACTGGGTGCAGGATTACGTCAACGAACAAATCCTGGACGAACTGCTTAACAACTCGACCATTTACGTCCCCGACACAATGTGGGAAGACATCGCGGTCCGTCGGGTCCGGGAAATCGCCGACGAAGCTGAGAAAGGCGGCAAGACTATGGAAGACGTGGCAGCTGAAGCGAATATGACGCCCGAGCAAATCCTGGAACGGTTCCGGAGCGAAGCCCAGGTTCAAGTAAAGCGGGCGGTTGCGATCAAGGAAATTTTCACGAAGGAAGGGCTCAAGCTTTCGAAGGAAGAGGTCGGCGAACAGGTAGCGCAAATTGCACGCGAAAACAACGTTTCGCCTCAGGTCGCTCTCCAGGCGCTCAGGCGGTCGGGTAACTTGGGTGAAGTGGAATTTCGCGCGATGTTTCAAAAGGTGATGCAGCTTCTTACCGACAAGGCGAAGTTGAGACCGGCGGAGGGCCAGTAGTCAGGATGGGAGTACCCTGGGT
>JACDEQ010000058.1 GCA_013816225.1 Armatimonadota bacterium
GTTCTTGCCTGCGCTGCCGCAGCGATCGCCTGTGCCGGCACTGCTGGTATTACGCTTAGACTCAAGCCGAAGGTAGGCGGGGTTTATCGCTACGTGACCACGACCACGACCACGGGCGGTGGCCAGGGCGGATCGCAGTCCTCCAGGCAGACCTCCGAGCAGACTGTGACAGTCAAGAACAAAGTTGCGGCCGGCTACAGAATTCACACCAAGATCACCGACGTGAAGAGCTCCGGTAGCGCCCCGCGTAGCTCGGACGAGCAGATGAAGAAAATGCTAAAAGGCGTCACCTGGGAAGTGGACGTTACACCTACTGGCAAGGTCTCCAACATGACGACCTCTGCGACCGGCCAGACCAAGGCGATCGTGAACGCCATGCAGTCGATGGACATCGGCTTCATGGGCGTCGTTTACCCCCCTGGACCGGTGAACATTGGCTCCACTTGGACGACCGCGCTCGACCTCTCCAAAATGTTCAAGGGTTTGCCGGGCGGCAACATGCTCAAAATCACGAGCGGCGGCAAGTTTCCTGTTCGTTACAAGTTGACCGGTGTCAACGCCGGCAAAGCGACGCTCGCCTTTTCAAT
This sequence comes from Armatimonadota bacterium, assembly GCA_013816225.1. Lineage (GTDB taxonomy): Bacteria > Armatimonadota > Fimbriimonadia > Fimbriimonadales > ATM1 > JACDEQ01. The sequence goes on from JACDEQ010000058.1 coordinate 588, forward strand.
GGCGGGCAAGACCACTATGTCCATGAATTCGCCTCAAGCCGGCCAGCAAGTCCAAAAGATGACGATGGACATGAAGAGCACCGGGACAGTCAAGGTGAACCTTGCCAACGGCTTACCTACCCTAGCGGACAGCGTCGTGCACATGGACATGAATGTCATGGGCATGGCCATGAAGCAGAAGATTCTGACTTCGACGAAGATGCGCTGATCTCAGCCCGGTATAATAGACCCTCGTGGCCGATTCGAAAGACAAACCACCGGCACAGCCTCGGTGGTGGCTGAATACTTATTTTCTTTTTGCGATATTGCTCGCCTTGGTGGCGCTCATCGGCTTATTCCGCGGTTCCAACTTTATACGCGACCCGGGCCAACCTGCAGATACCGGGCTCGCATGGTGGTACCTTGCAGCCGCTGCTCTATTCTTTGTCAACGGATTCGTCAGCCATCGTGCAACAGTTGCAATTTACGAACGGTCACTCACGGAGAACACAAGTGCCTAATTGCAATGTTTGCGGCGCGCCCCTCGAAAAAATGCCAATGTGGCTCGACGAAGTGGATATCAAGTTTCAATGCGGACGGTGCCGGGAAACAGCGCCGGGCGCCCTGCTCCACGAAGAACCTGCACTACAGTCCGAAGTAGCCGAGGAGCCACCGGTAGTCGAAGACGAGCTCGAAGAGGCGGAAGAAGAAGAGTCGGAATCTGAAGAAGAGGCCTAAACCGAACCCGACAGAATCCGAAGCGCCTGATTGTACTGCTCCAAGTTGTCGACGTCGGATCCGATATCGGCGTCTTCTGTGATCACGGCACGAACGTGCGCCCCCAAGAACGCCGCCACGCTCTTCTCGAGTGTCGCGAGCGGCAGCAAGCTGGGGATAATCTGTCCGGCCACGACCTTCAGCAGCGTTCCAATTCCCACCTGAAGAGCTAACTTGAGGGGCCGCTTGCGGTTCGCATAAGCCTGCTCCAATACAGGGAATATGCGCCGCATAAGTTCAGTGTTTGCGAGGGCGATGTTGCCGCCCGTAAATCGGCCTTCTCGCACTTTCATCGAAGTGCGCTTCATTCCCGGATAAGCGCGTGCGCAGGCTTCGATCGGGATGATCGGGAAATTCAATGCCATTTTGGGGTCGCAGTCTTCCAGAAAGCCGGAGACGGAACTCGCCTGCAGGAACGGCAAATCGGCCGCTGAAAGCAGGAATGTTTCGGAGGAGACTTTTTCCAACCCGTATCCGAGACTCTGCACGAAGCCGTTGCCTGACTGCGCAGTGAGGCAATCGGCGACTTCGTAGCCCACCACGATCGTTCGACCTTCCCCGCCTGCCTCCCTCAGAGTGTCGGCGACATATTGCGCGGCCGGCTTGCCCCGCACCGGAAGCTCGGCCCGCAACGCGCAGCCGGTCGCCTCGCGCAGTTCGTCCGAACAGACGCCGCCAGCAAGGATCACTCGATCCATTCAGGTTCCCCGAAGGCATCGAGAGTGTATGTTACGCTCGCCCACACGTTCTCACCCGCCAGCCGTTCGGCTACGGCCTTCGCCATTTCCGCCGATTGGAAGACGCCGAATACAGCTGATCCGCTGCCGCACAAGTGTGCCCGGCTCGCGCCCTTCGAACGGAGGCTGTCGATTAGGTCGAGGACTTCGCAGTCGGCGACTCGCTCAAAGTCGTTGTGCATCTCGGCATCGGGTAGTCCGTCGACACACGAACGCTGGATCTCGCCAAGCCTTCGGTAGGCATCGGCAGTAGATACACCACGAGCGCATTTTGCTATGACAAGATTGGCCGACGCGAGGGGCTCGACGGCAGTCAGCACTTCACCTCTGCCGGTCGCGCGAGCGCGCGGTTCGCCGAGAACAAAGAACGGCACGTCCGAGCCGCAAGCCGCGGCTACGTCCAACATGTCCCGAATCGGCAGCACGCCACCCAGCCAATAATTTACGCCGCGAATGATGGCCGCTGCATCTGAGCTCCCTCCGCCCAGGCCCGCCTGCGTCGGAATGCTTTTGTGGATATGGATGTGCACATCGGGAACGTTGGCCAGTTCCGACAAGAGGCGCAGAGCCTTCCACGCCAAGTTCTTCTCTCCGGACAGTTCGGGGACCGAACAGGTGAGGGCAAGCGATTCGGCTTGGCCGAGATCCACAAGGTCGTGGAGATCGATCGCCTGGAGAGTCGTGCGCACTTCGTAATAGCCGTCCGGGCGCAAGGAACCAACGGCCAGAAACGGATTAATCTTCGCGTGCGCCTTAATCCGCAGACGCCTCACAACCTCACCCCGATCACCAGCGCCAACACGATTATGGCGACTGCCGTTAGCAGGCTCAGGCCGGCGTACGTGTGTCTCCGAATCAGCAACTCCACTCCGGTGGCGAAGGAAGCACCAAGTGGCGTGAGCAAGGTGACCGCCACGGCCGTCTCCTTGTGCCCGGGCCAAAAGGAAAGAATGACGAAAGCCGCGAGCCCGACGTACAGGCACGCCATCGTCAGCCTTCCTAAGCCAACCATATGCCAAGCACACCTTTGAGCAACAGAAACGCGTTGACAAACATGACGACCGCGAATGCACGGCGCAGGCTATCCCTGCTCACGAAGCCGCTGAGCCGAGCACCTGCTTGGGCGCCGATGAGGATTCCCAGCGCGGTCGGAATCGCTAAGACCGCGTCCATCTGTCCCTGGGTGAAATAGATCAGCGCGCTCGCCGCTGCGGTCAGTCCGATGAGGTAAGTGCTGGTAGCCGACGCCGCCCGCTGTGGAAGCGAAAGCAAGAGGGCCAGTACCGGTACGAACACGATGCCGCCGCCCACTCCGAGAATCGAGCTCAAGAGCCCCCCGGCGACACAGGCGAGCGCGGCGTACGTCCAGCTCTTTCGTGTCGACGCGCCTCCGGCCCGGTCGGGGAGCAGCATACGAATCGCAACGATGACGACCGTGATTGCGAAGAGGAAACGGATGAGTTCCTCGTCGAACCGCCCGCCGACGATTGCGCCTAAGACCGCACCGATCGCTGTCGGCAGTTGCAGATAACCGGCGCTGACCAAATCCGTTTCTCCTTCGCGAAGATAAACCAGGCTGCCCGCCATGCTGGTGACGCAAACTGCGACCAAGCTGGCCGTCCGAGCATGGATCGCATCCACGCCGAAGACCGATATGAGGACCGGCACGAGGATGATGCCGCCACCGATCCCGAGCATTGCTCCCAAACCGCCGGCAAACGCAGAAACGACCCCGATCAGCCAAAGGGCTGTGGTCGAAAGTTCGTCTGTAGGCATCGTGAGCCTATCTGAACTTCTTTATTTGTTCGTCAAACATGGACTTCAGCTCGTTCGCCTTGGCATCGTATGCCGCCGGGTCCGACCACGTGGTCCTCGGATCGAGCACGGCGTCCGGTACTTGGTCACAGGATCTCGGAACTGAAAAGCCGAAGATCGGATGAGCCTCGAGCGCGACATCGTCCAAGCCGCCCGAGAGGGCTTGTTTCACCATGGACCGCGTGTAATGGATGCTCATGCGCTGGCCGACCCCGTAGGGCCCCCCGGTCCAGCCGGTATTCACGAGCCACACTTTCGCACCGTGCTTGCGGATCTTGTCGCGAAGCATCTCAGCGTAAACGGTCGGATGCAAAGGAAGGAATGGAGCGCCGAAACAGGTGCTGAACGTCGCGGTGGGCTCCTTCACACCGGCCTCGGTGCCCGCCACCTTCGCCGTGTAGCCCAGCAAAAACTGATCCATAGCCTGATCCTCGGTCAACCTGCTGATCGGAGGCAAAACGCCGAACGCGTCGGCGGTTAGGAAGCAGATATTGACCGGATGGCCGCCAACGCTCGGAAGGACCGCGTTTTCGATGTAGTCCACCGGGTAGCTGACACGCGTGTTCTCGGTAATCGAGGCATCTTCGTAATCGGGGGTGCGATCTGCCTTCAGAATCACGTTCTCGAGCACCGAACCGAACTTGATCGCATCCCAAATCTGCGGCTCGCTGTCTTTGGAGAGGTTGATGCACTTTGCGTAGCAGCCTCCCTCGAAGTTGAACACGCCTTCTTCTGACCAGCCATGCTCGTCATCGCCGATAAGGCGTCGGTCGGGGTCGGCGCTGAGCGTAGTCTTTCCCGTACCGCTCAGTCCAAAAAAGAGCGCGGTATCGCCGGCTGCCCCGATGTTCGCAGAACAGTGCATGCTGAGAACGCCCTTAATCGGCAGGATGTAGTTGAGAATAGTAAAGACAGACTTCTTCATTTCACCCGCATACTGGGTGCCGCCGATCAGCACGAGCCTTTCGGCGAAGTTCAGCATGATGAAGGCCTCTCCCTGGGTGCCATCGACGGGGGGCTCGGCAGTCATTTCCGAAGCGTCGACAATTGTCCAATCGGCCATGAACGAGGCGAGCCCGGCCGCATCGGGTCGAATCAAAAGTGTTTTGATAAACAGCGCGTGCCACGGCTTTTCGACAATGACGCGGATGTTGATCCTGTGCATCGGATCGGCGCCCCCATAAGCATCCACAACGTAAAGCTCGCGGCCTTTCAAGTGCTCCGCGACCTTATCCTTAAGTGCTTCAAACTTCTCCTGCGAAAACTCGCGATTGTTTTCCCACCAGACGCGCCCTTCGCTGCCTGGCTCGCGGACTATGTGCTTATCCTTGGGCGTCCTACCAGTATATTTTCCGGTTCGCGTCACGAGAGCGCCCTTTTCAGTGAGTACGCCCTCACCTTTCCTCAGAGCGTGCTCGATCAACTCTGGTGCGGACAGGTTGTAATGCACCGAGACTGCGCTGTCGAGGTCGAAATGCGTTGTAGGTTGGGCAGTGGTCGCCAAGCGATAGATCTCCTTTGATCCGCCATCCTCCTCCTGAGCCGCTCACAAGATCGCGGTAACGGGATGACTTTCGGATTGTACCTTGGCTCACCGGGCGTCGGCCGACGTAGGTATAAACAACCCATGTCACAACTCACCCCCGACGAGATTCAAGCACACCTCTCGCAGATGCACGGCTGGACGGTTCAAGACAACGAACTTGTGAAGTCGTACGATTTCAAGTCCTATCCCGACGGGCTCATTTTTGCCATGGCCTGTGGACGCTTGGCGGAGAAAAGAGACCACCATCCCGACCTTCTTGTTGGTTGGCGAAAGGTGCGGGTGTCGCTCTCGACTCATAGCGAAGGTGGCATAACCCAAAAGGACGTCGACCTTGCCAAAGAAATCGACGGGCTGGTGTAACCTGTTACTGCTGGTCGTATGGCGGCTTGTGACAAACGGCGACTCCGTTTCTGAATTGCACTTCCGACATCAGTTGATGTCCCAGACAACGAGCCGCATCACTTCTTTGTAGCTGCACTCCGAACTTGGCCAGCCGTTCGCCCAAAGGACCTTTTCTCTCGTCATTCCCTTCTTGATTCGCAACTCATTACCGCCTTGCGAAACCTGCTGGCCACTTTGAGAGCGGCTGATGTCAAAAACGCTGAGTACGAATCAAAGAGAGAAGACTTCGTTCTTGATTTTACGCGTCATTTAGCGTATTTCGCGGGCAAAATGTTCAATGGACGTAATGTGAACTGTCGTTACAATCAGGAAAATCGCCGCCAAATCATCGACTCCCGCGTAAATTCAACCAAAGTTGTCGGTGAAGCGATCGCTGAAGCTTCAAGTCCGCCAAAAGTTTGGCTTCAGGCAAGCACAGCCACGATTTACGCTCATCGCATTGACGCGCCAAATGACGAACTCACCGGCATTATCGGAGGAACAGAACCCAATGCTCCGACGACATGGAAATTTAGTGTCGACGTCGCAAAAAGGTGGGAACAAGCGGCGATAGAAGCGGTTACGCCAAAGACGCGAAAAGCATTAATGCGTTCCGCGATTACGCTCAGCCCCGATCACGGCGGTATTTTCGATGTGTTGCTCGGTCTGGTTCGACACGGCTTAGGTGGGACTGCCGGCAACGGCCGCCAATATGTGTCATGGATACACGACCGCGATTTTATAAGGGCAGTTTACTGGCTGATCGAGCACGAGGAAATGTCGGGACCAATAAACATTGCAGCGCCAAACCCGCTGCCGAACGCCGAATTTATGCGGATGCTGCGAGAAGCGTGGGGTATTTCGATCGGGCTTCCGGCTGCGAAATGGATGCTCGAAATAGGCGCATTCCTGATGCGATCGGAAACCGAGTTGATTTTGAAAAGCCGCCGTGTTGTGCCGACAAGACTGCTGAACGCGGGTTTTTCTTTCGATTTCCCGCTGTGGTCGGACGCGGCAAGTGACTTGTGCAAAAGGAGCCGCGTACCTGAATAGATTCCCGGACCACTGCGTGCTCTTAAACTTCGGATATCGTTAAGATGGGGATCACAGTCCTCGATAAAGGTCAGGTCGAACATTATTCGCGAGCGACGGTCGGGTACGAGTCCAGCTGAGATCGTGGGTCCCAGCCCCAATGTGTCGAGCTAACGCAAACAACCACGACGGCGAAGCACATGATCCCTTTATACTCTAACGCACTCAAAAACTGGCACAATCAAACTCGTGATCGACTTCTCTGAAACGATCGTCGCCCCGATCACCGGCCAGCAACGGGCCCCGGTTGCACTAATCCGTGTCAGCGGCGACAAGTCATGGGAAATAGCTAAGAAGCTCTTCCCCGCTGCCGGACATGATCCGAATCGCGCTTACTTCGGACACATCGTCTCGGGTGGGGAGAAGTTGGACGAAGGCTACCTAACCCTTTTCGAAAAGGGGCGCAGCTACACAGAAGAGGAGTCTTTCGAGGTCAGTTGCCATGGGAGCCCGGAGGCGGTGCGCAGGATCGTCGCCGCGATAGTCGACCTCGGAGCGCGTGCGGCTCGGCCAGGCGAGTTCACCGAAAGGGCGTTCCTGAATGGCCGGATAGACCTCACAAGAGCAGAAGCTGTGCGCGAAACAATCGACGCGGCAACCGAGGCCCAGCGACTGCGCGCCACTCAGTTGAGAGCGGGTCGTCTCGCTGCAGAAGTCAACGGGATCCAGGTGCTAGTCGGCACGGAACTTGCGCGGGCCGAAGCCACGGTCGACTTCTCGGAGGAAATCGGCGACCTCGACCGCAACTCGGCACGGGCAAACCTGGGCCAAGCGGTAGCAGGAATCGACAAGCTCCTAAGCGGCTACCAGGCTTCGCGCCTTATTCGAGAGGGCCTTCGCGTCGCAATCGTCGGGAGGCCCAATGTAGGCAAGTCGAGCCTGTTGAACGCTCTTCTCGGGTCGGATCGGGCCATCGTGACGGACATACCGGGCACGACCCGCGATACCATCGAGGAGACCGCATCGATCGCCGGGTACCCGGTCGTCCTGACCGATACGGCCGGGCTGAGAGTGGCCTACGACGCTGTCGAACGCATCGGGGTCGAGCGCTCGCGAGCCACCATAGATGCTTCCGACCAGGTTTGGTTCGTGTATGAAGCCCCCGCAGGCTGGACGAGCAACGACGAAGCCCTTGCGGAATCGCTCGGCCGTCCGCCGGACCTTCTGATTGCGAACAAGACCGACCTGGGGAAAGCCAAGCTACTCCCAGCTTCCGTCATGGTATCCGCAACGTCGGGCACCGGGCTCGAGGCGCTGGAGCACCACGTGGAGGGGACCTTCGACGTGGGGGAGGGACTCGCCCTTGTCAACGAACGCCACCGGGAGGACCTTGTTGCTGCAAGGATTCAAGTCGAGCAGGCTCGCGATACACTTTCAACCGATCTACCCACTGACCTCGCATGCGTCGACCTTTACGGAGCGATGCAAACCCTCGGCAGAATCACAGGTGAAACGGCGCCCGACGAGATCATCGAGCGAGTTTTCCGCGACTTCTGCATCGGCAAGTGAGCAGGTAGAATCCAAGCTCAAACATTGGCGCCGTACCCAAGTGGCTAAGGGAAGGGTCTGCAAAACCCTCATTCAGCAGTTCGAATCTGCTCGGCGCCTCCAACGCCCCCTTTTCGAACTCGAATCGCGAAGGCATATGGGGGCGTCTATTCGGTTAGTCCGCATGAGCCGTCTGAAAGAAAACGAATCGCTCACCCCAGGAGGCATCGCCACGCCGCCGCCTTTGCGGGTCGAGTCCGCCGCTTTCTCCGGCTCGCTTGTGACGCTCTTCCACCTGGCAAGGGATGGCCGTATCGACCTTGTGAACATTCCGCTCCTGCCGGTTTGCACAACCTACGTCGAATACTTGGAGGACATCGCCGGAGAAGATGTTGATACCGCAGGCGCGGCGCTCCTCGCTCTTGCTTACTTGGTCGAGCGAAAGGCTTGGTCTCTTCTCCCAATCGCCGAGCCGCCTCTGCCTCAGGAAATGCCGGAGCTTCCCGATCCGACCGCTCACGAATACGCGCAGGCCGTCGACACCCTGGAAGAGTGGCGCCAAGAGCGTAGCCTAATGTTCTTCCGGCAAGCCGAAGTATCCGCGAACTACGAGATTCCGTTCGAGATCGGCAAGATCAAACCGGAAGACCTAGCTCGCACGCTGGAAAGGCTCCTGAGCAAGGCCGTGCCAGACCCGATCGCGCCGCACGGTTCGCCGCGGCCTTCGCTCGCCAACCTAATGAAGTCGATCCTCAGAGGGGTCCGCGAACGCGGAAGATCGACAATCGAGCAGATGCTTCCCGAGATTTACACGCGCCTCGACGTCGTATTCGTGTTCTTGGCCGTCCTGGAATTACTCAGAATCAGACAATTGGGAGCAACAATGATCGATGGAGACGTAATCTTTGGCCAGGTAGAGAAATCATGAACGGAATCCCTGAAGCCCTCGAAGCTCTGCTCTTTGTTTCGGATTCACCAGTGACTGTGGAAGAGTTGGCCTACGCTTGTGACTGCGCCGTGCGCGACACCGAATCCGCGCTGACTTCTCTCGCCGACCGCATGGAAGCGAGCGGCGGTGTCCAACTCGTCCAAATCGCGGGTGGCTACCAAGTTTGCACAAAGGAGAATCACGCAGAGGCGATTGAGCGGTTGCTACGCCCAAGCCGTCAACGGTTGAGCAAATCCGCGCTCGAGGTTTTGGCAATAGTTGCATACCGGCAGCCGATCACGTTGAGCGAAATCGACTCCGTTCGCGGCGTCCAAAGCGATCATGGCGTCCGTAGCCTCGTAGATAAAGGCTTGGTAGAAGAAGTCGACCGCCGTCAAGCTCCGGGAAGGCCGATCTTGTACGGAACAACCAGACACTTCCTGCACCAGTTCAAGCTGAACGACCTAACGGACCTGCCTCCGTTACAAACGCAGATTGGGAGTGAACCTGAACCGGCGTTGGCGGAGGTGAGCGCGTGAGGGCGTTCGTGTTAGCCGTCGGAATCCTTGCCTCCGTATCAGCCGGCGCGGAGCCAGTGGTCGGCGCTAAGAGTGCCATCGTCATGGACGCAGCTACGGGAGCGATCTTATTCGAAAAAGATGCGCGAGCCACCCGCTACCCTGCGAGCACCACGAAAGTTATGACGGCGCTCCTGCTCATCGAGCTAGTCAAGCCGGGCACAATGATTACCGCCCCGTTGGATGTCAAACAAGTAACAGGCTCTAGCCTGCACCTCAAACCGGGAGAGCAGCTGACCCGCGAAGATGCCCTGTACGCGTTAATGCTTCGCAGCGCGAACGACGTTGCGCACACGGTCGCTGTCCATATTGCTGGTTCGGACGCCAAGTTTGCTGCCTTGATGAACAAGAGGGCGGCAGAACTTGGCTGCGTCAACACTCACTTCCGCAATCCTCACGGCCTGAACG
>JACDEQ010000281.1 GCA_013816225.1 Armatimonadota bacterium
GAGCTATCCGGAACTCAAGTCGAGCGCCCATTTCATGCGGCTGCAGGAGGAGCTAAGTGACACTGAATCGAAGCTTGCAAGCTCGCGGCAGTATTACAACGCCGCCGTTCGAGACTTCAATACCATGCAAGATTCATTCCCGCTCAACACGATTTCCTCGGTTTTCGGGTTCAAGCGCTCGGAGTTCTTTTCCGTGGACGAGGAATCGGAAAGAGTCGCCCCCGCTACAAGGTTCTAACATGCAGCGAATCCTCATTTCCCTGTCTGCTCTGTTGCTGGCTGCCGTTGCTCTCGGCCAGGAAGCGTTCGTTATCAACGATTTTCATGTCGAGATGCAGTTGCGAAAGGATGGAACGATGAGCGTCAGAGAAAGGATCGCCGTTACTTTCACGGAGGATCGCCACGGCATATTTCGTTTGATTCCCGTAGATTACGAGACTGGCCGCAGCACGGCGAGGCGCGTTACGATATCACTTAAAGGTGTCACAGACGGCCAGGGCAACGAGTACGAAACGCAGACGGGCCGCGATGGACGCAGTCTGAGAATAAGGATCGGCAGCGCCGATACCACGATTCCAGCGGGCACTCGAGTCGTATACGTGATCGATTACGAGGCATTCGGAATGATCAATTGGTTCGACAAGGATACGACTTGGAAGCCCTATGCGGAATTCTATTGGAACGTGACAGGCGACGAGTGGCAGACTCCGATCGAGAAGGCGTCCTTCAAAGTAAGCTTTCCCGACGTTGCATCGGACGAGGATGTTCGCGGAAGGGTGTTCGTCGGGCGGCTCGGATCAAAGGCCCAGGTCACCCTGGACAAGGCCGGCTCGGCGGATGCGGCGAACGATGCGCTAACAGCCGTTCAGCTTTCAATTAGTACTTTCGCGGGCGAGCGGAGTTCCGCCCTCTCGCCGATGGAAGGTATGACCGTCGTTTTGAATGTGCCCGTGGCCGCGATCGATAGGCCCACGGCTCTCCAAACTGCGACTCTGTTTCTGTTGCCGAACCTGGGCTTTGGAATACCCATAATCGCGCTGTTCGGAATGTGGCTCGCTTGGGCGCGCTTCGGAAAGGACCCGTATGGCGGGCCGATGGTCGTGCAATACGACCCTCCCGATAACTTGAGCGGGCCGGAATGCGGAGCCATGATCGACGAACGCGTGGATCAACGAGACATCGCCGCCGGTATCATTTCGCTGGCCACCAAGGGCTATCTGACGCTCACCCCGGAAGAGGAAGGGATGATCTTCAAGAAGAAGTCGACCACGATCGACATGACAGGAAAGGCGGATGGCAGGGGCCAGCTATCGAGTTTCGAGGAGCTTTTGCTTGCTTCCTTGGAAGCCGCGGGCCCCCATCTCGACGAAAGCGACATCCGCGCAAACATCGCGCCAAAGGTGGGGAAATTTAATTCGACGCTCTACAAGAGCTTGGTCGACCGCGGCTATTATATGGGCTCGCCCGACGCCGTGCGCATACTGTGGATTGTGCTCGGCGCACTGGGGCTTGTGTTTCTGGCTGTCACTTTTACCATGCTCTCGCCGTTTAGGTCGCCCTTGCCGGCGATGATTGGCGCAGGGGCGGGATTTGTCATCGTCTTATTGTTTTCTTTTGGAATGCCCAAGCGCACGAAGGTGGGCGCGGAAACACATCAAAAGGTAATGGGATTCGAGGAATTCATAAGCCGCGCAAGGGGGCAAGAACTCGATTGGATGACAAAAAAACACCCCGATATGGCGCTATTCGAAGAATTCCTTCCCCACGCGGTCGCATTTAATTTGACGAAGGAGTGGGCGCACGCATTTAAGGATATTTTGACCGAGCCGCCCTCGTGGTACCGCGCGAATTATGCGGGATTCAACTACATAAGTTTCGGTGGCGACTTGGGCAGCGTGACGGAAAACGTCGGCTACGCCGCTTCGACACCGCCACGATCTTCGGGTGGCAGCGGCGGAAGCTCCGGATTCAGTGGTGGCAGCGGATTCTCGGGCGGCGGCTTCGGAGGCGGCGGCGGCGGTAGCTGGTAAGTGGTGAAACTCCACATTATTATCGCCAGTACACGCCCCGGCCGTCTCGGGTTACCTATAGGCAAATGGTTCCACGAGTGCGCGAAGCGCCATGGTAAATTCGAAGTCGAACTGGTAGACCTCGCGGAAATTACTCTGCCCTTCTTGGACGAACCGAAGCATCCCAGGCTAATGGACTACCAGCACGAGCACACCAAGGCATGGAGCAAGATTGTGGCGCGGGCGAACGCCTACGTCTTCGTCACTCCGGAATACAACTATGGCATGGCGCCCGCCCTGCTGAACGCTCTCGATTTTGTCTACCAGGAGTGGAACTACAAACCTGCCGGATTCGTCAGCTACGGCGGCGTTTCCGGAGGCACACGCGGCGTACAAATGGCGAAGAACATACTTTCCACGCTGAAGGTGGTGCCCGTCATGGAGGGCGTGTTCATTCCATTCGTGGCAAAACAAATCATCGACGGTGAGTTCGATCCCGATCCTCGGTTGGAAGGCTCCTGCACCGTGATGCTCGACGAACTGCTCCTCTGGGCCGAGACGCTACGGCCCTTGCATACTCGAATTCAGGATCAGATATTGAAGACCGAGTCTTCGATGCCCTGATTGACCTTGATATCGCTTAAGAGCGAAACGCCGGCGAGCTTGCCTTCCGCGTTGCGCACGCTCATCTTTTGGGGAACCCAAACACTGCCGAACTTCGCGTGAAGCGAATAATTGAACGTCGCCATCAACTCGCCCTTCTGGCTGTACCACATGCGCTTTGTTATGACCCTCTTCGCGGGGTCGACCCAAACGCGGTGGCGACTCGTGTCCTTTTCGTAAGCATAGTGAAGGTCGAAGACACTTTCCCCATTCTCTTTGCGCACGAATTTGCCCATTATGAAGCGGTCCTTCATGCCGGTGGTGACTAGTCCGAAATCCAGAAGCGTCTGCCGCTTGCCAGGCGCGTTGCCGACCTTCTGATTCACCTTAGCCCCGAGGCGCGGAACGTACCATGTCTTGGTATCACCTTTGATCACGTAGATCGCCTTCTGGCCGTTGATCTTGGCCGTCCCGCGAAGCATAAGCGGGTCTTTATACTGCACTTCTGCAGTATCAGCTTCGTAGCCCATTGCGAAGTCACGGTTGATCTTGGAAAGCTCGGCCCGACTGCTCCATTCGAGCTTTACAGTGAAGCTGATGTCGTGAAGCTTGGGCTGGACGGCGGCGGCAAAAGTTTGCCCTGGCACAAGCGCGAAGGCCGTGGCGAATAGCAGAGTCACAACTATATAGACGACCGACCGTCAGAATACAACCCTGTGAAGAACTGCATTTTGATTTTGCTAGCAGCGACAGCGCTACCCGCGCGATCGGCGGCCTACGAGTTGAAGGCCTCCGTAGCCGACCAGTCCGTCACCATTCAGATCACGATGCCGGAATCGTCGGCAAGGG
>JACDEQ010000282.1 GCA_013816225.1 Armatimonadota bacterium
CCTCTGCACTTGTCCGATGCCTGGAAGCCATCCTACTCGTCTGATCGAAAGCTCAGGGCAAGTCCCCGCCCTCGACCCGGCACGCCCCATGCGTTCGCGCAACAATTTTCTTGTCACTGTCGACAGAGCGCGTAGCATGATCCGTGTCATCGCTCTGTGAATCCGTTGACAACTTACGCCGAGCACAGCCGCGTCGCGATGCAATGCGTCACTGGATGGCGGATCGACTGGAGGAGATCTCGAGCAACGCCTGGGGTCGCGTTGGTTCGAGGCAGTTGGCATGGGCCCCTCGCTGGATCAACAGGAGGACGAAATGATCACGTACATCGGCTTGCTGAGCTTTACCGATAAGGGCATTCAAGGGATCAAGGACACAACGAAGCGCGCAGTCGCCGCCAGGGAAGTTGCGAAGAAGTTCGGCGTAAATATCCGCGAAATGCTGTGGACGATGGGCAAGTACGACCTTGTCTGCGTGCTCGAAGCAGCAGACGAGCAATCCTTGGCGGCTTTCAACCTCGCCACGGCGATGCAAGGCAACTTGCGTTCACATTCGATGCGCGCGTATTCGGCCAGCGACATGGACAAGGTCCTGGCCAAGCTGCCGTAGAGCATGAATCCACCAGGTTGAGTGTCTACCGGCCTGCTATCACTGAGTCCCTGGTTCGAGCCCAGGTCGGGGAGCCAAGAATGACGGGGGTTACGTCGGGAGGCGTGGCCCCTTTGTCTTTATACCGAGCACCGCCTTCGCCGGTATTGCCGCCTTCTCTGCGGCGAGTTGTGAACGCATCAATGCCCTTCGTCGTTCCCTAAACCGATGACGTCTCTGGGGACCGTTTCAGACTGGACGGCAAACAGGCGCCACGTACCCGGAACACCGCGCAGGTTGCTCGACCCAAGATCCTTGAATTCGGTTCCTGAACCAGACACCAAATCCTTCACCGTCGAAGAAACGAGCACCTCGCGTGCCCCGGCGAGGGCGGCGATCCGGGCGCCTACATGGACGGCAATGCCGCTGACGCGCCCGTCCAGCATCTCGCATTCCCCTGTATGAATGCCAGCGCGAATCTCTAGACCCAACTCGCCCACCCGATCCACAATGTTGCAGGCACACGCAAGAGCCCGGGCAGGACTGTCAAAGGTGCTTAGAAAGCCATCGCCGGCCGTATCGATCTCACGCCCACCGAAACGCTCGAGGGCTTGTCGAACGATCAGGTGGTGACGTCCGAGTAGCTGGTGCCACGCTCGATCTCCGAGCGACGAAAGCTGCGCAGTGGAGTCAACGATGTCCGTAAAGAGAACAGTCTGAAGTTCTCTGGTGACGACGGCCCGACGCCCAGAATCACCTTGAAGAAGCCGCTTGTGAAGCGTTTGGGTGTCCTGACCCGGCGCGACGCCGAGTTCTTCGCGTAGCAGGCCTCGCAATTCTTCGTAGACCCGGAGCGCCTCCGCAACGTTCCCTTGTGCCGCGAGCACCTCCATCAAAAATCGATAGCCAGTCTCCCGGTATGGGGCAAGCTTGACCAATTCCCGTGCGGAGCGCTCAGCCGACGCAAGCTCTGAGCCTGACAGACCAACTCCGATCGCCGCAACGCACTCGTGAGACCGTACCAGGACGTCATCAAGCCGGCTGCGTATGGGATCTATCCAAGGAGCCTCGTAGCCCGGCAGGAATCCCCTTTGCGCGACGTGCAGAGCTACTCTCGAAGGGCCCCAGGCACGCCCCCAATCCTTTCGGGAGACAGCGGATACGGCACGATGGAGCCCCTCCGTGGCCGCCTCTATATCGATCCATGCGCCTGTCGGCAGCACAAGTCGTACGTCGGGCTTCCCCGCGACCGCTCCACCTATGACGCCCCTTAGCTTCGTCAGCAGGGCACTCAAGGCAGTCTCTGAGGCCGCAGGAGGTCGGTCGGGCCACAGCGCCTTCGTCAACTCGGCGCGCGTCGATGGACGCTGGCGATGCGCTGCCAAGTACGCGAAGAGTAGTCTCCCTTGACGGCCAGGGAGTGCCTCCTCTACCCGCCGGCCTTCGACGCGCGCAGTGAATCGACCACAGAGTTGGATCCGAGTGGCTTGCTCAGGCGCCAAGGTTTCGCCAAGGTTAGGGAAGTCTCCGTCCGCCACAATTTCGCCGTGTCCAACCAAAGGGGAATGAAGTGCGAAAGGTCATCAATTGTGAGTGTGGAGAGGTCGTTCGTGCCAACAGTGATGAGGAACTGCTTGCCGCTGTCAAGACTCATCTCTCCAGAGATCATCCCGAGCTGCTCGAGAAACTGTCACGAGAAGACATCTTGGGTATGGCGGAGGAGGAGGAATGATACTGAGGTGCCCTTGGGACAGTCGCTGACGTTAGCCTTTGAAGCCTGCGAAGTATCGACATCCAAGGTGTTCGCTACGAGTTCCGATGCCACGCCTGGTGATCCGGTTCTCCTCGTGATCCCTGGTTCGAGCCCAGGTCGGGGAGCCAAAGCTAGTGCACTTATCAAGGCATCAGCGCGCGCTGCAAAGCCAAGTCGGCCAGGATCTCGGGGTCCGCCCAATCGCGGTCCTGCGCCTTGAGAGCTTGTCCGAAGCGCGCAAGGATGCGGGCGCCCAACGCATCGCGAATCTGAGCCAGCCTGCTTCGATGCTCTCCGAAAGCTCTGCTGCCGCTTCTCTAATCACAAGCGCGAGAGTAGAGTTCTTGCATCGCGGCTGGAGCAACTGGAACGTATCAATGCCTTGCACCTCTTGGATACGTAGCCCGAGCGTCATTCTGGCCGCTCTCTTGACGTCGAACGCGTCGGGCCAGTCAGCACCCCCAGCGGCGGCGCTCGAGAACGTCACCAGTTGCGTGATCGAAGGAACCGATGTATTCATAGGGACGGGCAAAGGCACCGACGCGCGACGCTACAAGTATCAGTGGGACGCATCCGTAGATGCACTTTGCAACGCCAAGGGTTTTGCTATCACGGCACCGACAAAGTCATCGAATCCTCCAGTCGCATCCTCGCCCGCCGCTTCACCCACGCCCCTGGTAGCGCCCCCCTCCTCGCAAGCGTCCGATGGCCTGGGGTTTCCTACCGACTCAAGGAGACTGGAAGCTGGTGAGCTAACGCAGCTCATTTCTGGGCGAGTAGTAAAGACGTTTACTCTTGACGGAAGCAGCGCCGGAACGCGGGTTCAATACGAGAGAAGCGGTCTGGTATATCTAAATACGGGTGGGGGCGCTATCTCAGGCCGATGGCGAGTCGAAGGTAGCACCGTCTGCTATACGTGGAGTCGTGGACAGGTTCCCGACGGATGCGTCGAGGTGCGGCTGGTTGGCGACCGCGCGTATGCGCGACGGGCAACTGGAGAAATCGTCAGGCTTGAAATAGACAAGTAAGCAACGCGGCCCTGCGTACGTTCCGAAAGATGAATGTTGAATCAGCTTCGAGCTGACCGGTTACTAGCTAGCTGGGCGCGCTTGGTG
>JACDEQ010000283.1 GCA_013816225.1 Armatimonadota bacterium
GGCCCAGGGACTGATCACCGAGCATCTCGCCTTCGCCCGCACCTCCAAAGGCGGTCTTTCGCGGATGTCGATCGAATTCCAGGCGTTCTGGGAAGCCGTGATCGGCGTGCTGCTGCTGGTCGGCGCCACCGTGCTGGTGGTGATGAACGGTGGAAAGCAGGTCCGCGAGATCTACATTTTCGCGGGCGTCCTGGTGCTGGAAAGCCTGCCGTTCCTGTCGGCGGTCGCCATCGCGCTGCTGGAGAACTCCCGGATCAATTCCTTCGCCTTCTGGCGCAACAGCGCGGTGCGCACGGCAGAACTGATCGGGATCCGCCCGGTCAGGCTGCCGACGGTCGCGAGCCCTTCCCAGCCGGTCGCCTCGGAGATTCGCCGCGAAGCCAATTAGGCGGCGGTGGATCGGTCGCCGCCGCGTGCTTCAAGAAGCCGAACTAACTGTCCGCCAAACCTCAGGAATTTTGGTCGCGCGCGCCGCAATTTTCCCGTGCCGGCGCTATTGACCCGCAGGGGTCCGCCCCCTACACAGCGCGTCGAGTGAGCGCGTAGCTCAGGCGGTAGAGCACGTGACTTTTAATCATGGGGTCGTGGGTTCGAGTCCCACCGCGCTCACCAATTTCGGCTGCATTCGGACGCGCTTCTACCGCGTGCGTTTGTCTCTGGGTAGCAACCGCGTTGGGTTGGTTTGGGCAAATGCTCTTAAGCCGCCAGAAACGAGACCGATTTCAGACGAGCACCTTCGTGAGTTGCGCATCGCCATCGATCAATGCGCCGACATCAACCGAAACATTGGCCAAGTAGTTTGCAACTGGAAGCCGAGCTTTCAGAACTTGCACGATCCGCCCACACGCTTCCGTCAACCAAGCCACGCGGCGCATGCAACGAAGTGCAGCGCGAAATCAGTTCCCATTATGGAACCACTTTTTCCTCAGCAAAAGTACGCACTGACACCTCGCTTCAGCAAGGTATAGGCTGCGTTCGTTGCGTCCACTGGAGGGTGTAGCGATGGAGTACAAATTTCAAGAGTCGAATGGCCGAAAGATTTCGCGGCCTGATAATTCCAAGCTGCTCATACGATTAATCGAACTGCAGAAACTTCGAGAGCAAGTCCGTTTGGCTGAAGTCGCGATGAAGCCCGAGCAAGCTGCGTCTCAGGTCAGGCAACCATAACCGTTCTTTGGAAATTACCGCGACCGCCTTCGGGCGGTCTTTTTTTGCTGCTCGTCCCGCTAGTCACCAGTTCATATCCAATGCAGAATAAGAACTGGGGCTGAAGGCGAAGACGAAATGAACAACGAAGCAGACCCGCTTGCTCAGTTCGGGGTCGAAGCGATCGATCTCAAATGGACGATGCGGGACATCGCCGCAAGGCGACCGGGGCAGATCAACAAAGACCATTTGGCGAAGCTGATCGAGCTTGGCCTGGTCGCGATGCGCGGAGACGCGCCATACTTGACGACAACCGGGCAGAATGTGGTGTGGGGGACGGAAAGCTGACCCGATCCCACACCCCGACACGCTGTAGCTCCGCTCCGCGCTAAATCGATACTGCGGAGACCGCCTCCGGGGGGTCTTTTTGTTTTTGGTCCCCAGTCCGCATTGGTCCAGCGGCGGTGTCGTCGCCCGAGCGAACCTAAAATTTTAATGATTGTTTCAACGAAGTTTCAGCAAATTTGTAATAAATGTTGCCTGACCAGAACCAAAACGAGAGGCCGAGATGTATCAGCCCGATGACACGTATCCGAGCGACCATGGCTTGCCGGTTGTGCAGTTGAAGGAGCGCCGCCGGGAAATGGTCGTTGCATTACAAAACCGCACCGGCTCGGTTACCGACGACGAACTAAGAAAGATCGCCGCGATACAGCAGGCCATCTCCGCATTCGAAGACGTTATTGCGGATCTGGACGGCGCGCAGTTCAGTACAAGCTATGCAGCTTCCGATAAATGGGTCCATTCATTCCCAGCCTTCGGACGGCGCCGTCAGGGTCCAATCGACCTCAGTCATCACTGAAGTCTGCGCCCAGGAGCCGCCGACCTCGGCAAGGCCCAGCCCCGATCAGAATGCAAAAGACCGCCTACGGGCGGTCTTTTGTTACGACGGATCGAGCACGTGAACTTCGGGAGCCCGTGCCGGAAACTGTACGTGTTGATTTTCAAATCGAACTTCGCTCGATCCCGCCCCAGCAACTAGCCGAAGTTGCGAAATCCCCACATCAGGATTCCCAACATCACGACGAGAATACACAAGCTGCCGACTGCGACTATGAGGGCAACCTCCCAACCTGAGAGACCCGCCCTTTTAGCTTTGACAGCCCCGACCCCCAGCAAGACAAACAAGAGTGGGCCGACCAGCAGTGTCATTTACGCTTCGGGGTCTGAACAGGCAGATCGAGCACGCCAAAGAGCGCGAGCAGCAGGGCAACTTCTTCCTTCGAACCAACTTTAATCATCGTCATCTCTCCTATTTGATGATTGGTCGACCTGAGATTTGGATGGGTTCAAGGCGATTTGGTTTCGTGATTGTTTCAAGTTTGTTTCGTCGGCCATTGCGCTCACGATGCTCCAAGCCTGTGTGCGGAATTCGATCGCGGCTTAGGAGTTCGAAACTCAACCAGCGCTATCGACGAGATTCCACGATTCGGTCGATCGCGCCGGCACAACCGGATACGCGATTTTCTCAGCGCCGCGCGCTTTGCAGCGGCACTCTCAGATGCCTGCGACGAGGCGGACCAACATCGCCGACAGGCAGATGCTCAGGCTGATGATGGCGAGATGTTGCTGGATATTTTTCATCTCGCCGTCCTACGACCCACGGCTTTTGCATTCCGTGCCGTAGGTCACACAGCGCGGCCCGCCGCCTATGTCACGCTTGATAATTCAAAGAGGCCGCTGACTGCGGCGTTACCGCATGCGCATGAGGTATTAACGATGCATTCATCTTTAGCGACCCAAATCGACTCCACTCGCATAACGGCAGGAATGGAAACGTGGCGAAATTGAACCTTGAGACAATGCCCCTCGATGAACTCTGGAAACTTCACGGAGAGGTCATAACCGCCCTGGCCTCGAGCATGGAGGCTCAAAAACTCGAATTGCAAAAGCGGCTGGATGAGCTGGGTGTTAGATTTGGCGGATCACCCAAAGATGTCCCCCAGCCACGGCCGTATCCAAAGGTGCTTCCAAAATTCCGAAATCCGGAATCGTCCGCGGAAACCTGGTCTGGTCGCGGCAGGCAACCGCATTGGGTGCTGCTGTTGCTGGCGAGAGGCGGATCATTGGATGACTGTCGGATCCAGTAGCGCACCGCCGTCTGCTTCGAGGCTTCAATTGACTTCCAAACTTGTGGGTAAAGAGACCGCCTTACGGCGGTCTTTTGTTTGAAGCTCACGCGCGGATTGCGCCGGCAGGCCTCGTCGAGCCCAAGTTGCCGGCCGGGCTGGTGGCAAGGCTGGTCC
>JACDEQ010000284.1 GCA_013816225.1 Armatimonadota bacterium
TTGATCGCATCCTTCCACAGGCCTCCGCGGCACTCAAGTCCGACTGAACCCGGAGGAACAAGCTGCCGTTGCGATCTGCGGCGGCTTCACTCCCGGCCACGTCGGCCGCATTCTCTATTTCCTTGGATTCGTATCGAGTCCTCTCAGGAAATCCACCATGTCGGCGCGCTGGCCAACGTCGGCGAGATAAAACGGATGTGGCGCTCTGTCGCCGCGGCGCGGATCGAGCAGTTGCTCTAGACTGCCGACCGATGCGTCGGGGAGGATACCCGCGTGCGCGCCAGATCGAGAAGCAGAGGCATTGCGTTGCCTCGTTTCTCGCCACGATCGCTCGCGTCCACTATTACCATCTTGTCATCGAATGTCCCGAGCGAGTTGAGGATGGTACTGAGCTTGGCGTCTCCCGGAACCCCGGCCGGAAGCGGCGTGTATCCGGGCTCATGAGACGCCTGCCGCTCCATGGTGAAGGGTCATGGCAATGCGAAAACGTAGAGCGCCGTGCCGCGGCTCGCTCCGTACATCTCGGGCGCGAAACCCTCCAGCCACCCTCCCCACCCGCTTGGCACGGCGATGTACTGTTTTCCGGCGACGCTGTATGAGACCGGATTGCTGTGAATGCCGCTGCCCGTCTGGAACTGCCAGAGCAGGCCGCCGGTGCGGGCGTCGAAGGCGTCGACCATTCCGTTCGGTTCACCCGTAAAGACCAGCCCGCCTGCTGTCGAGAGCACCGAGGCCACCACGGGAGATTGCCCTTTCCACGACCAGACTTCACGTCCGTTAGCGGGATCGAATGCTTTGACGTAACCCGATTGCGGTTTGCCGGCAACCGAGGCCTCGCCTCCCCAATACGCCATCCCTTCCTTGAATTTAGAAGGAATCAGCTTGAAGTCGGCACAGGCCTCGATTACTGGCACATAGAGCAGCTTCGTCTGCGGGCTGTAGGACGCGTGCGTCCATTCTTTCGCGCCTGCGGGGCCCGGACAGATCTCGAGGCCTTCTTTCGTGGGCATGAGGCGAGGCGTCACCACTCCGGTACGCTCGTCGATGTCCCCCCAGGTCACTTTGCCGAATCGGGTCGCACGGATGAATTTCCCGTTCGTCCGGTCGAGAACGAAGAAATAACCGTTGCGATCGAAATGGGCGAGCAGCTTCCGTCCGTCCTGCTCGAACAAAATGTTCTCGTTCACACCGTCGTAGTCCCACACGTCATGAGGGGTCCACTGATAGTGCCATTTGAGCGTTCCGTCATCGGGGTCGAGCGCGACGACGGACGAGGTGTAGAGATTGCTCTTCGGCCGCGCCCCGCTGTCGAAGGGCGGGCTTGGGTTTCCCGTACCCCAGTACAGAGTGTCGAGCTCTGGATCATATGTGCCCGTGATCCACGACGTTCCACCACCCTGCTGCCAGGAATTGCCATCCCAAGTCTCGGAGCCTGGCTCGCCAGGCTTGGGCACGTTGTAATGTCGCCACGCCTGTGCGCCCGAATCGACGTCGAAGGCGTCGATGTGGCCACGCACTCCGTATTCACCGCCGGAACTGCCGACGATGACCATGTTCTTCACGACGAGCGGCGCGGCCGTCGCACTTTCACCCGCCCTGACGTCGGCGAACGCCTTTTCCCACATCAACTTTCCGTTCCGGGCATCGAGCGCGAGCAGGTGACCGTTCAGAGTTGAAAAGAACACTTTGCCCTTCGCAACGGCCACGCCTCGGTTGACGTTTCCACAACAGAGCGGCGTATCCAGCGGAATGGCGTGGCGGTATCTCCAGAGCGGCGCGCCGGTGACCGCATCGAGCGCCCAGACATAGCCATCCCAGCCGGAGAGAAACATCACGCCGTCGACGACGATCGGTGCCGCCTCGAGGGAGTAGGTCGCGGGCGCAGCCTGCAGACCGATCACGCCGGCCTGGAAAACCCACGCCGTCTTCAGGTTTTTCACGTTATCGCGAGTGATCTGATCGAGTGCGGAGTGGCGTTGGCCGTCGTATGCGCCGTAATACGTGAGCCAGTTCTGCGGCTCACTGCGGGCGCGGACGATGCGCTCGCCAGTGACGCTTCGGGTGACGTCCGGCGCCTGGCCCGGCATGTTTTCTACGAATTCGTTCAACGGTTTCTGGCTCTGCGTGACCGGGTGTTTCGGAAACGACTCACACCCCACAACGCCGAGCAGAGCGGTCACGAGGACCGAGCAAGAGAGCAGCGACTTGACCATTCGATATCCTCCGATTTTCACGGCCGGTCCTGTTTCGGGCGATCGAGCCTGGCCTCGGCAGGCGTCTCGCCCTTGACGATCACCAGTCCGAGCATCCCCCGGCCGGCGTGATTCGAGATCGGGCAGCCGAACCAGTAAAGTCCCGGCTGGCCGAGCTTGACTCGTACCTTCCCGGCCTGTTTCACAGGAAGGAAGAGCACCTGGCGCTCGCCGTCGCTGGGCATCATTACGGCGTGAGTGACGACGTCATCGTTCGAGAATTCAAGCTCGAGCTCGCCCCCTCTCGGCATCGTGATGATCGCCGGATACCACATGTACTGATTCTTCGGGACGCTGATCCGTTGCCGGAAAACGCCATCGCTTCCTTCCCGCGCGGGAGAGAGGCCGCCATGCGCAAAGAGCCGCCCGAGGATCGCTTGATTCGGCTTGTCGATCTCCGGGAACTCGTTGACGAGCCGTACGACGCGCGGATTCAATTGTTTGAGGACCTTAGGACGAAGCAGCCGCGCGTATTGACATCCACTGAGCAGGAGGGATGCGGCGGCGATCGTCAACCATGGACGCACAATGTTCATGACGACTCCTCCATTCGAGTGGACCAACCTGGTGATCTGATTGCTGCCTTCTTCACGCGAGCGGACTGACATCACGATTACTCCGCTGCGGAGCATATCTAGAACGCCACGAGAGCCCGGCCGCCAGAATCAACGGATTGATCTTCAGATCGATCGATTCCGGGTTCCCAACCGCAAAGAGCGACGTCGACTCCGTCTTCAGAGGGATGTACTTCGCGTCAAGGTTCAGCGCGAGACGTCGAACCAGCCGCACGTTCAATGCGGCATTGGCCACGAAGGCGGCTTTGTTCCGAAACCGGATGCGCTCGAACCCCGCCACCTTGAGGTCGTCACTCTCGAGGTCACCGAAGAAGACGTAGGCCCCGCCGGCGCCGACATACGGATCGAATCGACCGGTGGCCCACGGGTGGAATTGCAGGGTCGCGCTGACGGGAATGATCCGAACCGACCCGAGCCGGAACGTCGGGACTTCGGGGTTTTCGGCGCTGAGATCCAGGCGGGGCCGATCCCAGGACGCCGCGAGCTCCGTCGAGAGCGTCGACAACCAGAAGACATTTACCGCCGCCCCAAAACCCGTCCGGCGGTCGAAATCGAACGTCAGAGCGCCGGTATCCGCGTCCGCGAGAAGACCGTTATTGTCCCCTCGGTGGTCAACCCAGGTC
>JACDEQ010000059.1 GCA_013816225.1 Armatimonadota bacterium
AGATTGAAACGTATGTGGGCGACGCGTATAGTGACAACTTGAGGGTGCATGTCGTCGAGAACGAGGGCGGCGAGAAGGAAAAGCGAATCGTGGAATGCATCCATCCGGCTGTCTTCTTGGACAACAAACTTCTATCAAAGGCGCACGTCATAACGCGAGGAACTGAATGAGCAACACCGTAGACTTTGGCATTGATTTGGGGACCACAAGTTCCGCCCTCGCTCGCATGATGCGCAAAGGGCCCGAAATCGTTCCTACCCGAAGCGGCCAGAAGACGCTTCCTTCGGCGGTCCGGATTACGGATGGTGGAAACCTGCTTGTTGGGGACGAAGCCACTGACAAATGGCCTTGTCGGTCTCAGTTCAAGCGAGACATGGGGGCGACGGTTCGGTATGAGATGGGGAGTCGCGAGATGTCGCCGGTAGAACTCTCTGCGGAGGTCCTGAAGGAGCTCAAGTACTCGGCATCAAGACGGTACGAAGTCGACATGGACCAAGCCGTTATTACGGTCCCGGCCATGTTCTCGCAACCGCAATGCCAAGCGACGCACGAAGCGGCTGCTCTCGCGAGCATCGATGCCGTCACACTATTGCAGGAGCCGATAGCCGCCGCAACAGCGTATCTATCCGACGATCCCGAAGACGGGCAGTATCTGGTCTTTGATCTCGGAGGGGGCACCTTCGACGTCTCAATAATTCTGATGAAGCAGAAGGAAATGCACGTCGTCCACCACGGCGGGGACAATTATCTCGGCGGCTCGGATTTTGATAAGAAAGTGCAGCAGTGGATCTGTAGCGAAATCGGTACGGAGTTGTCAAGTATTCCTGAACCGGAACGCTGGGGAATGTCCAAGTCTGTCGAGCGGGCCAAAATAAAGCTGAGCGATCTCGAGACGACTGATGTCGACTTGAGCGATGTGAAAGGAGTGCACGCGCCGAGATTTACACTCACGCGCGAGCGCTTGAATGAGCTTGTCCGGGATGATATAGATCGAACCATTCGCATAGCGCGTGAGCAATTGGCCGAGTGCAAGCTTGATGCGAGTGACATGAGGTCTGTGTTGCTTGTAGGCGGACCGACTCAAATGCCCATTGTAAGAAATCGCCTGCGGCAAGAACTCGGAATTCCTCTGAATCTCGATCAAGATCCGATGACCGTTGTTGCCTGCGGTGCGGCAATTCACGCCTCCGCATTACCAAGGCGCTCGTCCGAAAGGACCACAACTTCGGCGGGAGTCGACCTTGAGTTGCATTACGAATGCGTAACCAACGAGCGAACGGCACACGTATCCGGCCGTATTGCGAATCGAGACTCGTTTGCGGGCGAGGTTAGGATACAGCGGTCGAATGGGGACTGGGACACCGGCTGGATCGCCTTAAGGAATGGAGCCTTTGTGACCGAATTGGAGCTGTCCAAGGACATCGTGACCGAATTCTCGGTGGAGGTTCGAGATAGTAGCGGCGCGACGATTACCTCTTCGCCGAATACGTTCGCCATACGATCGGGCATTGCCGCTGCCGCACCCGTTGCCCCGTACAACTACGGCGTGGCTCTCGAGGACGGTTCATGCAAATGGATTGTGAAGGCCGGCGCGAGTCTTCCGGTTCGAGAACGCGTCGAACTGCCCGCCGCTGCCTCTGTAGAGCGCGGGTCGGACGAGACGGTTTTCGTTCACTTTCTCGAGGGCAAGTCCGAACACGCCGATGACAACGTCAGACGTGGGCACGTCGTGATATGTGGCCGCGACATATCTAGGCCCATTCGCCCCGGTGACAAGGTCACCGTCACCATTCGAATGGACGAATCTCGGCTTATTCGCGCAGTAGTGGAACTCGAAAAGGAGGAGAGGGAGTGGGAGGCTCGCTTCCACTCGTTGACCGATGAGCCTCCCATAGAAGACCTGAGAGAAATGATCCGTCGGACGCAGGATGATCTTGAGCGCATCGACTTGGTGGTAAGTGAGGACGACCAAGGAGGGGTCAATGGCCTATTGCGCGAGCTTGAGGTCCTGGAGGCGGATGTCGAAAATTTACGCTACGGAGAACCCGGCCAGTCAGAGCGGGTTCTAACGAAAATCAGCGACCTTCGATCAAGAGTGAGGAAATTTTCCCAGAAGTATATGCCCGCAGCCAAACGAGAGGAAGCAGAAGGTGTGCTCGATGAGGCAGAAGTCTTGGCGGCCAACGCCGGCGACCAAATCGACCTCGCAACGGTCCGCGAACTGAAGGGCGACCTGGAAAAAGCAGAAGTTCTCGGCGATAAGAAGCTCACGGAGTCAATTTTGGAACGTGGCCGTAACATTTGGGCAAAGCACTACATGAACACGCCCGAGTGCTGGCGAGGACAAATCGATTGGCTACGTCCGCGCTACCTCCTCGTGAGCAACCCATCACAGTTTCATGAGTATGTTCGGAGAGCTGAGGCATGCCTCAACGATCGGGATCTTCAGGGTGCACGGATCAACTGTATCGAGGCTCGCGAGTTGCTTCCGGCGTCTGAGAAGCACATCGAGAGGTTCGGCGGTTCACTCATTTGAGAATTGGCGTAGTGAACAGGTCACTCATTTCCACTAGGTGCGCAGGCTATCGAGTTGGCATTGCTCGCCCTCCAGGTCGCGAGTGTTAAGGCGAGGGCGCGGAAACGGGATTGTGGCAGTAGAACACGCGGCCGCCGTCCTCGCTCGGATCGGGAAAGACGGTCTCGCAAATCTCCAGCTTGTTCGGGCACCTGGTCTTGAACGGGCAGCCGACTGCCACCTCTCGAGGGTCTGGAATCTCGCCGGGTAGCACCGCCGGCAGGCGGCCGATGGTCTCGAGGGTCGGGGACGATTCCAGGAGCGCACGCGTATACGGATGCCGAGGTTCGGCGAAGACCTTTTCAGTCTCCCCGACCTCCACGAACCGCCCCAGGTACATAACTGCGACCCGGTCGGCGATGAAGCGGACGGTCGTCAGATCATGCGATATGTATAAGTAGGAGCACGAAAGTTTGCTTTGCAGGTCCTTGAGCAGGTTGAGTATCTGCGCCCGGATCGAAAGGTCGAGCGCCGCAGTCGGCTCGTCGCAGAGCACCAATGGCGGGCCTAGCGCGAGCGCCCGCGCCACCGCGACCCTTTGACGCTGGCCGCCCGAGAGCTGGTGCGGGAACCGCTCCTTCATAGTCAAATCGAGGCCGACCTGACGCATGACTTCGTCCACCCGGCCGTCGAGCCGCTGGCCGTTCACGATGAGCGGCTCCGCGATCGAGCGCCCGATCCGCCACCGCGGGTCGAGGCTGGCGTACGGGTCTTGCCAGACGATGCCCACTCGCTTGGCGAGCCCACGCAGGTCCGGCGTTACCGATAGGCCTTGAACTTCGATCGCTCCTGCAGAAAGGGGCTCTAAGCCGAGAATGGCTTTAGCGAGAGTGGTCTTGCCGCAGCCCGACTCGCCTACGACGGCCAGAGTTTCACCCTCGTTCAGGGTTAGCGAAACGCCGTCGACTGCACGAATCCGCCCGCCGGGTACGTTGAACGAGACCTCGGCGTCTCGAATCTCGAGGACGGCGCTCATTGTTTTTCCTCGACAAGCCAGCACGCCGCTCGGTGCCTATCGGTAATCGAAAGAAGCGCCGGTTCGACGTCGCTCTTGACATGCCGGCACGGACAGCGCTCTTGGAAACTGCAAGCTCCGGCCAGGGTTTTGAAATCGGGAGGCTGCCCGGGAATCGAATAGAGCCGCTCGGCCTTTCCGGGCAGGGAAGCTAGCAGGCCGATGGTGTAAGGATGTGCCGGATTTTTGAGGACATCTTCGGTCGGCCCCTCTTCGATCACCTTGCCCGCATAGAAGACGGCGATGCGGTCGGCGACCGATCCGATCACGCCGATGTCGTGCGAGATCAGGATGACCGCGGTGCCGGTCTGCTCTTGGAGATCGTGCAGGAGGGCGAGGATTTGGGCTTGCAGCGTGACATCGAGTGCGGTCGTCGGCTCGTCGGCGATGAGGACTTTGGGATGGCAGGCAAACGCCATAGCGACCATCACGCGCTGGCGCTGGCCCCCGGAAAGCTGGTGAGGGAACTTTCTGGCCGTGCTGGCCGGTGCCGGGACGCGTACCGATTCAAGTTGCTTTATCGCAAGGTGGTAGGCCTCGCGCCGCCCGACGTTACGGTGCAAGATGATGGCCTCTGCGATCTGGTCGGCGACGCGCATCGAGGGGTTGAGGCTGGTGAACGGGTCTTGGAAGACCATGGCGATGTCGCCACCGCGAATCTGCCGCATCTGGTGCTGCGAGGCCACTGCCAGGTCCGTACCCTCGAACATGATGCTGCCGTCGGTAACGCGCCCACCCGGCGGAAGGAGGCCCATAATCGCCAGCCCGGTCATGGACTTACCGCAGCCGGACTCTCCGACGACGCCCAGCGTCTCGCCCGGTTCGACCATGAGGTCGACGCCGCGCAGAATCTCGGTGGCGCCGAACGCAACGCGGAGTCCCCGGATTTCGAGAGCAGGCATGGAATGGCAATTATGGACCAACGCTACAATGGACGGATGGCTCTGTTCGAACTGCCGCCGAACCCGCAGAGGTGGCTGTTCGCGTTTACGCACCCTGACGACGAAATTTCGATCGGGGCTTGGATGAGGAGACTTGTGCAGGCAGGCGCTGACGTGTGGGCGGGCTGGAGCGTGACCGACCCGGTTCGAGCGGCCGAGGGAACGAGTGTTATTGAGAAGCTGGGAGCGCCGAAGGAGCGGCTCTTCTATCATGGAATGCCCGATAAGGGTGCGTGCGAACACCTGCCCGAGCTGGCCTCCTTGTGGTCATCGGCGATCGAGCGCGCGAAGCCCGAGCGAATCGCGCTGGGCGCTTTCGAGTGTGGCCATATCGATCACGACTCGACCAATTTCGCGGTGCATCGTGCGTGTGACGGCCGGATTCCGATGCTGGAGATTCCCCTTTATCACACGTATCTGACCCGCACGCCCGTGCTTAACCGATTCGCCGATCCGAGAGGGGAAGAGGTGCTGGGTCTCGAACCTGAGGAATGGAGGCTGAAGAGAGAGGTCAGCCGGATGTACAAGAGCCAGAACATTGGGCGGCTGCTGGTTTATGCTACGGCTTGGGGGTGGATGAAGGGCCGTCCGCCGGCGCTTTGCCGCACCGAGCGAATGCGGTTGCAGACGCATTTCGATTATGAGACTCCGAACCTGCCGGAGCCGCTTCGGTCGCGGGTGATGGCCACGGAAACGTGGCGGCGCTGGGCTGCCTGCGTGAAGGGCCGGTAGAATCCGCGCATGCCGACGATTGGGGAACTGCTCGATGTCCTCGAGGAGATAGCTCCTGCACACTTGGCGATGGCCGATGACCCGATCGGCTTGCAAATAGGCCGGAAATCGGACAAATTCTCGCCATGTGTGGTGACGCTCGATATAACTCCCGAAGTGCTGAATTGGGCCAAGGAAAAGGGCGCGGAAGCCGTAGTAGCGCACCATCCTCTATTTTTCAACCCGCCGCGCGATTTGGCCGGTGACAGTCTTCAAGTACAGTGCGTTCGTCTTGCGATGGCGAATTCGATAGCCATCATCGCCGCTCACACCAATTGGGATGCGGCGCCCGGAGGGGTCAATGACACGCTCGCTCGAATGCTCGGACTCGCCGATATCGAGGCGTTCGGAGGGGATATTACCGTGCAGGATTGCAAGATGGTGACGTTTCTGCCCGCGGATGGGCTGGATTCGGTTGTGGATGCATTGGCCGGTGCAGGAGCAGGCGACATCGGCCTCTATAAGCGGTGCGCATTTCATAGCGAGGGCTTGGGGACTTTCGAGCCGCAAGAGGGCGCAAACCCCATTGTCGGAGAGGTCGGGAGTCGCGAGACGACCCCGGAGCGCAGGGTGGAGATGCGGTTTTCGAGCCATCGGAGGAAGGCGGTCGAAGCGGCCCTTCTGTCGGCCCATCCATACGACCAGCCGGCGTACGACATTTGGGACGTGTCGACGGAGGCTCATTCCTTACCCCGAATCGGATCGATGAGTCCGACGACTTTTTCCGAGTTCGTGGGCCACGTCGACCGGTCGCTGGGCTCTTCCTCTCGGGGCTTTGGCCATGCTGGGAAGAAGGTAAGGCGCATCGCCGTTGTCGGCGGATCGGGCGGACGGTATTGGCTTTCGGCGAAGTTGGCGGGCGCGGACGCGCTGGTTACCGGCGAGGTGCGTCATCACGAGGCTGTCGAAGCAGCGGAAACGGGCATATGCTTGGTGGACTCGGGCCATTACCACACCGAACAGCCTGGTATGGCTGAGATGCGGGACCGGCTCGAATCGCAAATGCCGACTGCCAATTTCTTGCTTTTCGAGCCCCTTCCTGGCCATTGCGGTAGGCCTTAGGAGCCGGAAAGTGCCACAATCGGTGCCAGCCATGCGGACGGTTTATCTAATTCTGGGTTGCGCTCTTGTGCCGATAGGTATCGCCGGCGTTGTTCTGCCGGTACTCCCAGGCTTCGTATTTCTCTTGCTGGCGACGGTTTGCTTTGCCCGAAGCAGCCCGCGGTTCGAATCCTGGATGCTGAACCATCCTCAGTTCGGTGAAAGCTTGAGAATTTGGCGTGAAGAGGGCAGCATGCGGCGCAAACACAAGGTTTATTCGGTCGGAATGATCGCCATTTCAGCAGTTGCCGGCACTTTGTTTTCGCCTGCACCAGTTTGGGTTAAGATGGTCCTTGCCGCTGCCGGTGGTTGGGCCGCCTGGTATATCCTCACGAGACCAACCCGTAAGCCTAACGGTGTGTGTCCTTTGAGGCCGCCCGCGCACCTCGTCGATCCCGAGAATACTTAGGGCGCCAGCGGATCTATCGGCGCCGGATTCGGCGCATACGTCCGGGCTCCCGCGAAGCTTCGCCGGTCCTCGACGTATTTCTTGAGCCGTATTAACGAATTCACGTAAAAAGCCTTGACCTGCTTTCCTTTTGACACTTTGTCCAAGGTGCCGTAATCTGCTGAATAAGTGATCGTAACTCGATAGGTACCTTGGTAAAGCTCCGAGAGCCGCCAACTTATCATTTCGTCCTTCTGAGACCTTAGGACTTTTTCGATTATTGTAGCCTCTGCCTGATCCCATCCTTCAGCGTCCGCAATTTCGTGCTCGCGTTGTTTGCCATCGTGCAAAAAAGAGATCCGCTGGCCAGGTAGGAATTTGTCGGTTTCGCTGAATGGTCGGGGCGCGATCTCCCGAATCGCAATAACGGAGTCCGGCCAATAATGCCCACGGGTCATGAGGTTGCCGACCACGAGGAAGAGTTCCTGGGGATCGGCCATGATGTCGATCGCTTCGCTAAAGCTCCACATCTATCTAGCCATCAAGGCAGGAATAGCCTCCTCGTAGTCGGTGCGGAGAGCCTCGACGCTAGCGGACATGACTTGGGACGAAGGCGTCGAAATCGTCAGGTTCGGCATCGAGCGATCGAAGGTTCCGAGGCAGTGCATGTTGAGGCCGTGTTTGGCTGCAAGCGTTGCGAGCTTCCCAGCGGCACCGTCCATCAATTTATCCATGCCGATTCCGACCAAAATGCGGCCGGGCATCTCCCCGAATAACCTGGCGTCCATGCGGTGCGAGAATGTCCAGGGGTCGAGTTGTCGCTCGGCATCGAGGAGGGAATGAATAACGGCCTGTGAAAGACTAGAATTACCATTCAATATGGGCTCGAGGATATGTTTTTGATAATGCTCTTGTGCATCGATAATTACATTGCAGCCGACTGTTTTCTCGAAGCACATCTCGGCTAAGGCAACGGCAAGACCACCCTCGGATGTGTCGTGCGCACAATCCACGAGCTTGTCCGCGGCTGCATTTACCATCACTTCGATGAGCGCCTTTTCCGTGAATAGGTTGGGTTTTTGCGGCGCTCCCTCATCTAAGCCGTGAATTGCGCGCATATATTCGCTGGCGCCCAGACCGTCCTGCGGCGCATGAATGTCGTTTCCGTACAACAGATAAATAAAGCCGTGACCATGTGGAAAATGACTCCGCAGGGCATTTTCAGCGTTGTCCAAAACACCGACAACGCCAATGGTCGGCGTCGGTAGAACCTCGCCGACTTCGGTTTCATTATAAAAGCTGACGTTGCCGCTTAGAACCGGAATCCGCAGGGCTTCGCAAGCGTCCGCAATACCGCGCACGGACTCTTGAAATTGCCAATAAACGTGTGGCAAGTTCGGGTCACCGAAATTCAAGCAGTCGGTCGCCGCCGCCGGCCGCGCGCCGGTACATGCAACATTTCGAACCGCTTCCGCGACGGCGAGTTGCCCACCGGAAAATGGATCGGCATAAGTCCAGCGGCTATTCCCATCGATTTTGGTTGCAATGCCCTTCTTCGTTCCGCGTAAAGCAATTACCGCAGCGTCACCTAGGCCTGGTTTTAGAGCGGTTTGTGTCTGAACGGTGTGGTCGTACTGTTCGAAAACCCATCGCTTCGATGCTATCGAGGGAGATGATAATAGCTTCGAAACTGCGTCTCCAAAATCCGCCGGAGGCGGAATGCCGTTGATCGAAAATCGAGCGGCTTTGTCGACGTTTTCCGGTTTCTCGCCCTTAAGGTCGAGCATCGGGCATCCATCGGTGATGAGTTCTGCTGGGACGACAGCTTCGACCTTGCCACGGTGCCTAATCGTTACCAGATCATCGCCGGTTACCACGCCGATGACGACCGCCGGCAGTCCCCATTTCTTGAAGATATCCAGGACTTCGTTCTCGCGGCCATTTTCGGTGACGGCGAGCATGCGTTCCTGGCTTTCGCTCAGCATGATTTCGTATGCGCTCATCGTTTGATCGCGCACCGGCACAAGAATAAGATCGATATCCATCCCGACGCCTCCCTTACCGGACATTTCGCAAGTGCTGCAGGTCAGGCCCGCAGCGCCCATGTCCTGAATGCCGATGATCGCGCCGGTCTCCAGCGCTTCCAGCGTCGCCTCGATCAAGAGTTTGCCGGCGAAAGGGTCGCCTATTTGAACATTTGGACGCTTGGCGTCGCTATCTTCGTCGAGCACTTCGCTCGCGAAGGTCGCGCCATGTATCCCGTCGCGGCCCGTGGCACTGCCCAAGTAGAGAACAGGATTTCCAATGCCTTGTGCGGTAGCGGTCGCAATTTTGTCCAACTCCAGGCTGCCGATGCACATCGCGTTGACAAGCGGATTACCCGAATACCGTTCGTGGAAAAACACTTCGCCCGCCACGGTTGGCACGCCGATGCAATTGCCGTAACCGCCGATGCCTTGCACCACCCCATCGAAAAGCCGCTTGTCCTCCGCATTCTTCGAAATGTCCCCGAAGCGAAGCGAGTTCAGCGACGCTATGGGACGGGCGCCCATCGTAAGAATGTCGCGGATAATGCCGCCCACTCCTGTCGCCGCGCCCTCGCAGGGCTCGACGGCCGAAGGATGGTTGTGGCTCTCTACTTTAAATGCGATGCCGATGCTGTCGCCGATGTCGACCACTCCGGCATTCTCGAGGCCTTCGCCTTCGACGGACTTCTTGTAATTGGAAAACAATTTGAGCACTTTCTTGCTGGACTTGTAGCTGCAGTGCTCGCTCCAAAGGACCGCGAACATGCCCAGTTCGGTGTAAGTCGGCTCTCGGTTTAGCTGGGACTTGATGGTGCTGTACTCATGTTCGGACAGTCCCATCTCCGCGTAGGGCGGGGCGTCGATGGTTTCTGGCGGCATTCCCTAGTATAGCGCTCCGTAGCGCCGGCATCCTGCCGCAAGGGCGATGCAAAACAAGACGGCCGGAGCAGTCGCTCCGGCCGTCACGGGTGTTCAATTTGACCGCTTAGCGGCCCGTGCTTTCAAAGGTGAAAGGCTTACCCTGCATCTCCGCCCACTTGCGCTTCTGTGGTTCGGTGAGAAGATCCAGGATCGCTTTGTTGGTGGCTTCGCGCATCTTCGCCATTTCGACCATCATCGCTTCGCGGTCGCCGCCGCCATCGCGCGATTCCTGCATCAGGTCGCGCATGGCTTGCATCTGGCTCTGCTGAGCGGCCTGGATCTTTGCCTGCTGGTCTTCGGACAGGCCGACCTGCTTGGCGACCTCGGGGCGTCCGAGTGCGGAAGGGCCTTCGAGTTGAAGGACAAGCTCATCGAATCGTTTGCGCTGAGGCTCGGTTAAGAGCGCCTTGACTTCAGCTTCCTGCTTTTCCATTTCCGCGCGGCGCTGGTCCAGGTTCGGGCCGGCGGGCGGAGCGCCAGCGGGCGGAGCACCTGTCGGCGGAGCGCCAGCGGGCGGAGCACCTGTCGGC